>DASXDD010000100.1:0-9184 GCA_036490775.1 Solirubrobacteraceae bacterium
AGGATCGTCCCGGCGAGGCCGATCACAAACGCGCCCCACCAGTTGGTGGTCTTCGGCAGTCCAGCTGACTCGTAGACGAGTTCGTCGTGCTGCGCGGAAGGATCCTCGGCCATTTGCCCTCCAGGTACGGTTGTGCGGAGGGGCATAAGCTGACATGTCGCCGAGGCGCGTCACAGACGTGATGCGAACACAATTGCGGCCTCCGACATGGAGAACTTTTACACAGTCCTGTCGCGCCACCCACCGTTCGACGGGATCGATGCGGACGAGCTCCGCGCAGCCCTGGCGGGCGCCGAGGAGCACACGTTTGAGGCCGGGGAGACGGCGCTGGTCGAGGACGGCGCGCCGGCGTCTGGGCTGTGGGTGGTCCTCGAGGGATCGATGGACATCGTCCACGAGGGCGAGCCGATCCAGGTGCTCGAACCGGGCGAGTGCTTCGGGCATCCGTCGCTGTTGACCGGGATGGCCCCGGCGTTCACGGTCCGCGCGCGCGAGCCTTCCCGCTGCCTGATGCTGGCGCCCGAGTCCTCGCGGCGGGTACTCGGTACCGTCGCCGGCGCCACCTACGTGGCGGCCTCGATGCGAAAACGGCTGACCGGCGCCGGCCACACGGTCCACGCGCTGCGCGACGTCGGCACGACGCCCGTATCGGCGATCATGCGCGCCGCGACGTTCTGCGACCCCGAGGAGTCGCTGCGCGAGGCCGCCAGGCGCCTCGGACGTGACTCGACCACGGCGTTGCTGGTGGAGCTCGGCTCCGACCGGCTGGGGATCGTTACCGACGCGGACGTGCGTGCGAGTGTGGCGGCCGGCGACGCCTCGCTGGACGCTGCGGTGCGGACCGTGGCGCGAGCTCCGGTCCCGACGGTTCCGGCGGCGCAGCTCGCGGTCGAGGCCGCCGTCGACATGATCGCCGCGGGCGCGGAGCACATGGCGGTGACCGATAGCCGCGGCGTCTGCGGAATCCTGTCGGCGACCGATCTGCTCGGTCTCGACGCCCGCAGCCCGATCGCGCTTCGCCACATGATCCTCGGCGCCCGCGATGAGGAAGCGCTCGTGCGCGCGACCGGCGAGCTTCCGAAGCTGTTCCTGCTGCTCGCGCGTGCCGGCGTGCCGGCGCGCGACCTCGGGCGGGTGCTCAGCCTCCAGCACGATTCGATCACTACGCGCCTGATCGACTTCTCGATCTGGCGCCGCGAGCCGGCACCGCTCGCGTGGGCGTGGCTCGATCTCGGCAGTGCCGCCCGCCGCGAGTTCACGCTCTCCTCAGACCAGGACAACGCGCTCGCGTACGCGACGCCGGAGCCCGGCCAGGAGGAGGCCGTCGACGCGTATTTCGAGCGGCTTGGCGCCGACGTCAACGACGGCCTGGCCAGATGCGGGATCGGCGTCGACAACAACGGCGTGCTCGCGGGCAAGCGGCTGTGGCGGATGTCCAAGGACGCCTGGCTGCGGACGTTCGCCGAGTGCCTGACCGAGCCCGACGAGTCGCATCTGATCCGCGCCTCGGTGGCGTTCGACTTCCGGCCGAGCGCCGGCGGCCTGCTGCTCGTCTCAGAGCTGGCCGAATACGTACGTGACGCGCGCCGTCACCCGCAGTTCATGCGCCTGCTGGCGAGGACCGCGAACGGGTACCCGGTCGCGCTCGGCTTTCGCGGTCAGCTCGCGACCGGACGCGAGGGCGATCCGCCCGACCGCCTGGACCTCAAGCGCGGAGCGATCATCCCGCTCGTCAACCTCGTCCGCTTCCACGCGATCGCGCACGGGGTCACGATCTCGCCGACGCTCGACCGGATCGAGGCGGTCGCGAACGTCGGCGGGCTGGAGCGAGACATCGCCGACGGCCTGTCGGAGGCGTGGACGGTGATCACCCGCCTGCGATTCGAGCACCACGCGGCGCAGATCGCCGCCGGCGCGGCCCCCGACAACCTGATTGACCCGGGCGCGCTGCCGCCGATTGCGCGCACCGATCTGCGCGAGGCGTTGCACGTCGTGCGGCGGGCCCAGAAGCGCCTGGGCGCGTGGTCGCCGCCGCCTGTCTGACGCCCGGGTGCTGCTCAGGCTGTAGCGCCAGCCACCACATTTGCGACCGAAAGTGTGCGCGTGTGCGCCATTGGAGCCATTTGGCCAAATGTCTAATGTGGTTCGCGTGTGCGGAATAGCTGGGCTTTTCACAAAGTCACCGGGGCTGCGTGAGCATCTCGGCGAGCACCTTTCGGACATGCTTGGACAACTGTCGGACCGGGGTCCCGACAGCGCCGGTGTCGCGTTCTATCGCGACCCGGCGCCGGAGGGCTGCTGCAAGGTGTCGTTGTACTCGCCGGCCGCAGATCCCGGTTGGGAGCTGCTGGGCGCCGAGCTCGAGCGGGCGTTCGGCGGCGCTTCGCTACCCAACGTGCGCGCCACCCATTGCACGTTCATCATCGACGCTGCGGCCGCCGAAGCCCAGGCGTGGCTGGTCGAGCAGCATCCCGAGCTGACGCTGATGAGCGCCGGCCAGACGATCGAGATCTACAAGGAGGCCGGCCCGCCCGCCGAGTTCGTCAGCTCGTTCAGGCTGCACGAGATCGAGGGCAGCCACGCGCTCGGGCATACGCGGATGGCGACCGAGAGCCGCGTCACCACGGAGCACTCGCATCCGTTCTCGACGGGGCTGGACCTGTGTCTGGTCCACAACGGCTCGCTGTCGAACCACAACCGGCTGCGTCGATCACTCGCGCGCGAGGGGATCCGGTTTCAGACCGACAACGACTCCGAGGTCGCGGCGGGGTACCTGACGTGGCGCATGCGCGAAGGCGCGACGCTCGAGCAGGCACTGGAAGGGTGCCTCGACGACCTCGACGGGTTCTACACGTTTGCGGTCGGGACTGCGGATGGATTCGCGGTCCTGCGCGACCCGATCGCCTGCAAGCCTGCGGTGATGGCCGAGACCGACGAGTGGGTCGCGATGGCGTCCGAGTACCGCGCGATCGCGGTGCTGCCCGGCGCCGAGGACGCGGTGACGTGGGAGCCCGCTCCCGGCCGCGTCTATAGCTGGGGCCTCGCGTCGGTCACCTGATGGCCACCGCCGACGTCACCCAGGATGCCGTCCTGTCGTTCGACCTTGCGAGCGACACGGTCCGCGAGCTCAACCAGCGCCTGCATCAGGTCGACGCGGCACGGCCGGGCGGCCGCGTGCTGGTCCGCAACCCAGGTGGGCGTCACGCGATCGCAGTCGGCCTTGACGCCGCCTACGAGGTCGAGGTCGAGGGACACGTCGGCTACTACTGCGCGGGCATGAACAAGCTCGCGACTGTCCACGTGCACGGCAACTGCGGCGTCGGCGTGGCCGAGAACATGATGTCGGGGACCGTGATCGTCGACGGCAGCGCCAGCCAGTCGGCCGCCGCGACTGCGCGCGGAGGACTACTCGTGATCCGTGGCGACGCGTCGGCGCGGTGCGCGATCTCGCTGAAGGGCGCAGACGTCGTGGTCCGCGGCTCGGTCGGCCACATGAGCGGCTTCATGGCCCAGCGGGGATGCCTGCTCGTATGCGGTGACGCGGGGGAGGCGCTAGGCGACTCGCTGTACGAGGCGCGACTGTACGTCCGCGGGTCGGTCGCCGGGCTCGGCGCCGACTGCATCGAGAAGGAGATGCGCACAGAGCACCTCGCGCAGGTGGCCAGGCTGCTGGAGCTGTCCTCGATCGACGATCTCGAGCCGGCGGAGTTTCGCCGCTACGGCTCGGGGCGCACGCTCTACAACTTCAAGGTCGAGAACATCGGGGCGTATTGAGATGAGCGGCGTCAACGGCTGGCATCCCGGGTTGCGCGAGTCGGCGACGTTCGATCGCAACGCGATCGCCGAGATCCAGCGCGCGGCGCGCGAGGGCCTGTACTCGATCAAGGGGTTCGGCGCCAAGCGCCAGGTGCCGCATTTCGACGACCTGCTGTTCCTCGGCGCGAGCGTGTCGCGCTACCCGCTCGAGGGTTACCGCGAGCGGTGCGCCACCGACGTGGTGATCGGAACCAGGTTCGCGCGCGAACCGGTCCGGCTCGAGATCCCGATCACGATTGCGGGGATGAGCTTCGGGGCGCTGTCAGCGCAGGCCAAGGAGGCGCTGGGCCGTGGCGCGACCGAGGTTGGCACCAGCACCACCACCGGTGACGGCGGGATGACGCCTGAGGAGCGCGAGCACTCGCGGCTGCTCGTCTACCAGCTGCTGCCTTCGCGCTACGGGATGAACCCCGACGACCTGCGCCGCGCCGACGCGATCGAGGTCGTGGTCGGCCAGGGCGCCAAGCCCGGCGGCGGCGGCATGCTGCTCGGCCACAAAATCTCCGATCGCGTCGCCCAGATGCGCGACCTGCCGCAGGGGATCGACCAGCGCAGCGCCTGCCGCCATCCCGACTGGACCGGGCCCGACGACCTCGAGATCAAGATCGAGGAGCTTCGCGAGATCACCGACTGGCGGATTCCGATCTACGTCAAGATCGGGGCCAGTCGCACGTACTACGACGTCGCGCTGGCGGTCAAGGCCGGCGCCGACGCGATCGTGCTCGACGGCATGCAGGGCGGGACAGCCGCGACCCAGGAGGTGTTCATCGAGCACGTCGGGATTCCGATCCTCGCCGCGATCCCCCAGGCGGTCGAGTCGCTCGTCGATCTCGGTCTGCACCGCGAGGTGCAGCTGATCGTGTCCGGGGGAATCCGGAACGGCGCCGACGTCGCGAAAGCGCTCGCGCTCGGCGCCGACGCGGTCTCGATCGGCGTCGCGGCACTCGTCGCGCTCGGCGACAACGCGCCGGAGCACGACGACGGCTATCGCGCGATCGGATCAGCTGCCGGCTACTACGACGACTATCAAGCGGGGCTCGACCCCGCCGGGATCTCGACCCAGGATCCCGAGCTTGCGGTCCGGTTGGACCCGGTTACCGGAGGCAAGCGGCTTGCCAACTACTTGCGGACATTGACGCTCGAGGCGCAGACGCTGGCGCGGGCTTGTGGCAAGTCGCACGTGCACAACCTCGAGCCCGAGGACTTGGTGGCGCTGACGATCGAGGCGGCCGCGATGGCGCGCGTGCCGCTTGCCGGTACGAGTTGGATACCGGGTACGATCAGCGGTCCATGACCTATGTGATCGCTGAACCATGCATCGATCTGAAGGACCTCTCGTGTGTGGAGGTCTGCCCGGTCGATTGCATCCATCCCACTGAAGACGAAGCCGGCTTTGCCGGCGTGAACCAGCTGTTCATCGACCCCGAGGAGTGCATCGACTGCGACGCCTGCGTCGAGGCATGCCCCGTCGACGCGATCTTCGCCGAAGATCAGCTTCCGGACGAGTGGAAGCAGTTCACGAAGATCAACGCGGACTACTTCGCGAGCGGGTCTTAGCAATGCGGCGGGCGCGATGAGCCCGCCGCGCGAGACCCTCGAAGTCGGGGGCCGCAGGATCGAGATCGAGCAGAGCGGCCCGGACGGGGCCGATTCCGTCGTGATCTTCCACACTGGCACACCAAGTGCCGGGATCATGTTCGAGCCGATGGTCGCGGCCGGCGCCGCCCGAGGGATTCGGCATGTCGCCTACTCGCGTCCCGGATACGCCAACAGCGGCCGCCAGCCGGGCCGCACGGTCGCCGATTGCGCTGCGCAGGTGGCCGCGATCGCCGACCAGCTCGGGATCGGCCGCTTCTACACCGTCGGCTGGTCGGGCGGTGGCCCGCACGCGCTGGCGTGTGCGGCGCTCCTGAGCGACCGGGTGATCGCGGCAGCAACGCTTGCGAGTATCGCGCCGCGCGACGCGGAGGGCCTGGACTGGCTTGCGGGGATGGGCGAGGAGAACCTGCAGGAGTTCGGGGCGGCCGAGTCGGGACAGCTGATCGGGTTTCTCGACCACATGGCGGCCGATTTCACCCACGTGAGCCCGACGCAGATTCACCAGGCATTCGGCGACTTGGTCTCGCCGATTGATGTCGCCGCGCTCACGGGCGAGTTCGCGCAGTACCTGTCCGACGCCACCAGGCTGGCCGTGTCCCGGGGCATCTGGGGATGGTTGGACGACGATCTGGCGATCCTGCACGATTGGGGCTTCTCGCTCGACGGCATCGAGCGACCGGTGACGATCTGGCAGGGCGGCCAGGACCGCATGGTGCCGTTCGACCACGGACGATGGCTCGCCGATCACGTCGCCGGAGCAGGTGCGCAGCTGCTGCCCGATGAAGGGCATCTGTCGCTCACCGTCGGCTCCTACGGCCGTGTGCTGGACGACTTGGTGGCGTCGGGAGCCTGAGAAGGCCCGCGCGATACGGTTGAGCGATGAACTATCGACCGTTTGCAAGCACCGGAGTCAAAGTCAGCCCGTTGTGTCTCGGCGCGATGATGTTCGGGGCGTGGGGCAACCCCGACCACGACGAGAGCATCGCGATCATCCACCGCGCACTCGACGCGGGCATCAACTTCATCGATACCGCCGACGTCTACGCGCGCGGTGAGTCCGAGGAAATCGTCGGCAAGGCGCTGGCCGGCGGCAGGCGCGACAACGTCTTTCTGGCGACCAAGATCCACGGCACGATGGGCGACGATCCCAACGAGTTCGGAAACTCGCGCCGCTGGATCGTGCGCGAGGTCGAGAACAGCCTCCGGCGGTTGAAGACCGACTGGATCGACCTCTACCAGATCCATCGGCCCGAGGCCGACACCGACATCGACGAGACGCTGGGCGCTCTGACCGACCTGATCCGGGCGGGCAAGGTCCGCTACATCGGCTCCTCGACATTCCCCGCCAGCCGGATCGTCGAGGCGCAGTGGACGGCGCACCGTCGCGGGCGCGAACGGTTCGTCTGCGAGCAGCCGCCGTACTCGATGCTCGTGCGCGGGGTCGAGAACGACGTGCTTCCGACCTGCCAGCGCCACGAGATGGCCGTAATCCCGTGGAGCCCGCTGGCCGGCGGGTGGCTCAGCGGGCGCTATCGCCTCGGCGAGGACGTTCCCGAGTCGCATCGTGCGCAGCGGATCCCGGGGCGCTACGACCTGTCGCTCCCCGGCAACCAGCGAAAGCTTGAGGCGGCCGATGCGCTCGCCAAGGTCGCCGACGCAGCGGGGATCAGCCTGATCGAGATGGCGCTCGCGTTCGTGATCCGCCACCCGGCCGTGACCGCGGCGATCATCGGGCCGCGGACGATGGAGCAGCTCGACTCCCAACTCGGTGCGGCCGATGTCGAGCTGTCCGACGAGGTGCTCGACCGGATCGACCAGATCGTCGCGCCCGGCACGAACCTGAATGCCGCCGACGGTGGCTGGCAGAACCCCTCGCTGGAGCCCGACGCGCGGCGCCGCTGACAGGGCGCGGGCTCGATTCCGCGGTCGGCGCGGCGGCGGACCCCCAAACGTCAAAAAATTCCTACAAACATCGTCATTTGTGACTGGATTGGCCGTTGTTTGTGTAGGAAGATTGTCTGGCGACACGGAACTGTCCGGGACGGGGTTCATTCTTTGCCCCGTCCCAAGAGGGGGTATGAGCATGTTGAACCCGAACTCATCCGGGACCACCGCGACCACGGAGTTGCTTACCGACCTGGTCTACGAGCTGCTGGACGCTCACTGCGACACGATCTGCATGGCCGACGAGGCCGACGACAACGTCGTGTGGGCCGCGCACCTGGATTATCTGCGCGACCTCCAGCGGGTCGGACGTGAGGCGCTCGCTCGGGTGCCGGCTGCCGTGAGCTAGCCGCACGACCCCCGGCGATCGGCAGCGTCTGCTGTCCCCCCGGCGCCAGCTCATTCGTCTACTGCCCGACAACGTTCATTCCCTCACAGGAGGCAGTAGATGCCGGATGTCGCAGTCAAGCGAATCGAGGAATTCGATTCCCCCAACGGTGGCGGGTTTTGCCGGGCACGCGCTGCGCTAGGCGTGAGCTCGTTCGGGATGCAGGTCGAGAACTTCCCGCCGCACTTCGAGCACTTCCCCGAGCACGATCACTCAGGCGACGGGCAGGAGGAGGTGTACACCGCGCTGTCGGGATCGGCAACGTTGCACGCAGGCGGTGAGACGTATCGTCTCGAGCCCGGCGTGTTTGCACGCGTCGGCCCAGCGGTGACCCGCAAGATCACGACTGCCGACGAGCCGGTCCAGCTGCTCGCGATCGGCGCAACCCCCGGCGCGCCGTACTCCGCGCCGCCGTTCACCGAAGCTGGCGCGGCGCTCCCCGGCTGAGACGCGGCCACCCTGCATCCGGCGCCTTCACACGTGCGACGGCGCCGGATAGGGTTGGCGGGTGGCGAACGTCGAGGGGAAGGCGACGGCGATCACCGTGCTCACACCGGTGCGGCGCGGCGGTCCGCTGCTGCTGTGGCTGGTGTTCTGGGCGGGACGCAACATCACCGCGACGCTCAAGAAGCTCCAGACGCTCTCGTTCATCCACTATGCCCGCTGGGCGGTGATCGAGCGGTTCCCCGACGCCGGCGACGGTGACCGCCTGCACTACAGCTACCTGCTGTTCGAGAGCAACTTCAACGGCACCTGGGACCAGTACATCGACGCGTTCTCGGAGGTCGTCGCGATCCGGATGAAGGCGATCTGGGGAACGTCGTTCAGCTTCCCCGGGCCGCTGCCGGTGGAGCCGTTCAAGCAGTACATCCGGCGCAACGAGTTCGTCGCAAACCACTACTGGTCGGCTTACCCGGGCGCGACGACGACCGAGATCATCTCGGCGGGCCGCGTCGAGTCGGCGCTTGCGAGATTGAAGGCGCGCGCCGAGCGGCTCGAGCCCGAGGCGTTCAAGGTCGAGTACGAGTCGTTTCTGGAGACCGTGCAGGGCGACCTGTGAACGACGCCCACAACACCTCCGGGCAGGCCTACGGGCTGACCGTGCTGGCCCCGATCCGCTCCGGCCACGAGGCGGCGCTGGCGCGCTACCTGGACCTGCTGGAGAGTGGCGACGACAGCCCGCTCGCGCGCGTACCGGGCACTCATTTCGCGCGCTGGGTCGTGATCGGCGACGTCGTCTACGAGGGCAGGCGCCAGCGCCGCGACCATCTCAAGCTCGGGCGCCTGCTGTTCACGAGCAACTTCGACGGACCGGTGATGCCGTACCTCGAAGCGCTGCGAACCGGCCTCGGCGACGCCGCCGACTCGATCTGGGATCACTGCGACGGCTATCCCGGGAGCGCCGATCCGGCGGCGTTTGCGGCGTACATCCGTAGC
>DASXDD010000101.1:0-2546 GCA_036490775.1 Solirubrobacteraceae bacterium
CCGCGGCGATCAGGACCATCCCGATGGTCAGGGGGATCTTGAAGCCCAGTCGTGTGACGAGCTGCGAGGCGATGCCCGCCGAGACGATGATCCCCACCGCGAGGGGCAGGTAGGCGATACCGGTTTTGATCGGCGAATACCCCATCACGTCCTGGAGGTAGAGCGAGATGAAGAAGAACATTGAGAACAGCGACATGCCGATCAGCAGGCCGACAATGTTGGCGCCGCGCAGCGTGCGCAGGCGGAAGATCGAGAACGGCATCAGCGGGTCGTCCTGGCGCAGTTCGATCAGCACGAACGCGATCAAGAGGAGCACAGCGCCGGCCAGGCAGGCGATCGTCCGCGTCGACCCCCAGCCGACGTTGACCGCCTCGACAACGGCGTAGACCAGCAACGCCACTCCCGCCGTGACGGTCACCGCACCGGGGATGTCGAAGGTGCTTCCCGCCTCCTCGCGACGGCTCTCGAGCAATATCCGCGGGGCCAGGGACGCCGCGATCAAGCCGATCGGGACGTTGACGAACAGCACCCAACGCCAACTCAGCGCGCTGGTGAGAACCCCGCCCAGAAGCACGCCCGCGGCCCCGCCGGCACCGGCGACCGCGCCCCAGATACCGAGCGCGCGGTTGCGCTCCGCGCCGTCGGCGAAAGTGGTGGTGATGATCGAGAGTGCCGCCGGCGACACGATCGCCGCGCCGAGCCCCTGGACCGCGCGGGCCGCGATCAGCCAGGTCTCCGACTGCGCCAGGCCACCGGCCAGCGATGCCAGGGAGAAGACCACGAGGCCGAGCATGAACATCCGCCGCCGTCCCAGGAGGTCGGCCATTCGCCCGCCCAGCAGCAGGAAGCCACCGAAGGTCAGCGTGTACGAGTTCACGACCCAGGTGAGGTCGTCGCGGGAGAAGTGCAGGTGGGCGCCGATCGACGGCAGCGCGACGTTGACGATCGATGCGTCGATCACGATCACGAACTGCGTCATCGCCAGTAGCAACAGCGCTAGGTTCTTCGCTCGTTGCGTCGACAGGGAGTGGGTATCGGTGGGGCTGGACGTTGACATGGAAGCTGACCTCCGGTTCCGCTTGCTACGACGACTATAGTGAACCGCGATTCCGTTTGTCAAGGATTCGTGTGAAGAGCCCGTGACCACATCGCCAAACCAGAGCGAGCGCCCCCTGCGCTCGGACGCGCGCCGCAATCGCGAGCGGATCCTCACCGGCGCGCGCGCGGTCTTCGCCGAGTACGGGAGCGAAGCGCAGATGGATGATGTCGCCCGCCGCGCCGGCGTGGGCGTCGGCACCGTGTACCGGCACTACCCCACCAAAGAGGCGCTGCTGGTCGAGTTGGTGCGCGAGAAGTTCAGGCGGTTCGCGGCCGAGGCACGAGATGCGCTGGCAAGCGACGGCGAGCCGTTTGAAGTGCTGGCCGGCCTGATGCGCTCAAATGCGGACGCCCTGGCCCGTGACGCCGGGACCCAGCAGGTGCTCGCGGGCGCGGGCGAGCACATCTGGACCCAGGCCGCCGCCGAACAGAACGAACTGCTGGAGCTCACTGCAGAGCTGATCGACCGCGCCCGGCGCGCCGGGACCATCCGCGCGGACGCCACCGCGACCGACATCGGAATGGTCATGTGCGGCGTGTCGGCCACGATGGCCCACCCTGCCTCTGGCTTTGACTGGAGCCGCCACCTCGATCTGCTGATCGACGCGCTTCGCTGCCGATAGCCCAGAGTCACCCTCCGGTCGTGATGTCGCGCGCTTCGCTGACCTCGTGCGAGATGTCGATCAGGTTCCCGTCGGGATCGCGCACGAGTCTCTCACCGTGGCCCTGCGGCGTCTCCCCGTTGTCGAGCTAGAGTGCCGGCGGTGGCGATCACACTGGCGTGGGTGGGGGATGGTGCGCCCCGCATGGAAGTGGCCCACGTCGAGTTGCATGGGTCGGAGTTGACCGCAGCGGGCACGCAGCTCGGAGCGGCCTACGAGCTGCGCTATACGCTCGAACCGGGTGTCCTGCAGCTGGAACTTGTCGGCGAGCGCTCGCTCGAGCTGCCGCTCGGTGACGCCGACTTCTTCGACCTCGGCTGGTCACCCCTGTTCAACTCGCTCCCCGTCCTGCGCGATCGACTCCTCGAGCCGGGTCGGGCACGCGACTATGTGATGCGGTGGGTCGACGTCCCGTCGCTTGAAGTGACCCGCTCGGAGCAGCGTTACGAACCGCTTGGAAACCGGCTCGTGCGCTTCCGCTCTGACAACTTCACGGCTGACATCGAGTTCGATGAGCAGGGATTCGTCCTCGACTATCCCGGCATCGGCAAGCGGGTATAGGTGCTGGATCCCGGCTAGCTGTTGGGGGGTACGTCGTCCGGACGCTTGAGGCGGCCGCGGACAATCAGCTTGGTGGGGGCGCGCAGGATCCCGAGCGGGCTCCAGGTCATCCCGAGCACGCGGTGGTCGGCATGTGTGACCGCTTCGAGCATTAGCTCGCCGTCGACCTCGTGGACCGTTGCGTCGAGCTCCAGCGGGATCTGCTTGCCCGCTGCCTGAAGCTGC
>DASXDD010000102.1:0-55258 GCA_036490775.1 Solirubrobacteraceae bacterium
GGGGTTGGGCAGCATCGCCTGCCCCATGTAAAACGTCGAGTAGGGCGCGCCGGACGCGAACCCGACCTGTCCGTTGATCTCCCAGCCGTCGTCGCTGCGCTCGGCCGTCCCGACCGGCGCCGCGACCGACGCTGCCCGGAAGTCGCCGCCGGCGAAGATCTCGTCCTGGGCTTGCTGGGGCCACCACGACCCGACCATCAGCGCATGATTCATCGCCAGTCCCAGGCACCACGCGGTCGACACGCACCCGCGCGCTATCTCCTGCAGGAGCCGAACGTACGAGGGCACGCCTAGCTCGAGGCCGCCATAGCGCTTGGGGACGTAGAGCTGGTAGAAGCCCGCGGCGAGGAACTCCTCGTGCATCTCCTCGGAGTAGTAGGTGCGCTGCTCGGTCGCCGCCTGCTCGGCGACCAGCCGCGGGCGCAGCTCGATCGCGCGCTGCACGAGCCCCCGCTCGACATCGGGCCCACTCATCGTCTGATCGTTGTAGCGCCACGGCCGGCTGTCAAGCCGGCTGGCGCTGGTCGTCAAATCGCTCGGCACGCCTCAGCAGGTGCGCGCCCCCGGGCGCACACATGCGCGCCTCCTTGCCAACGCGACCGCCAGCGACAACGCTCCTTATCCCGCCATTGAAAGGACCGACACATGTGTCGCTGGCTTGCGTACACGGGTTCGCCCGTACTGATTCATGATGCCCTCTACACACCAAAGGCGTCGCTGATTGATCAGAGCCTCAACTCCAAGCTCGGAGCCGAGCCCACCAACGGCGACGGAGTCGGCGTCGGCTGGTACGGCGACGAACCGACGCCCGGCGTGTTTCGCAGCATCGAGCCGGCGTGGAATGAGGAGAACCTGGCCGAGATCACCGCTCACGTGCGCTCGCCGCTGTTCTTCGCGCACATCCGCGCGGCGATCGGATCGCCAGTCCAGCAGACCAACTGCCACCCGTTCCGCCACGACAAGTGGCTGTTCATGCACAACGGCTGCATCAACGGCTTTCACGAGATCAAGCGCGACCTCGTGTTCGCCGTCGACCCGTCCCTGTATCCGGAGATCAAGGGCTCAACCGACACCGAGATCCTGTTCTTCCTGGCGATGTCGCTCGGGCTCCAGGACGATCCGCCCGACGCGATCTCGCGAACGATCGGGCTGGTCGAGGCCTACGGCAAGAAGCGCGGGGTCCAGTACCCCTTCCAGGGCACGGTCGCGACAAGTGACGGCGAGTGCTTGTGGGCGTTTCGCTACTCGAGCGAGGGCAAGTCGCGCTCGCTGTTCTACTCGCGCGAGATCGACACGATCCGCCACCTATATCCCGAGCGCGAGATCCTCAACCAGCTCTCGCACGACTCCCGGATGATCGTGTCCGAGCCGGTCGGCGACCTCCCCGGCGCTTGGCTCGAGGCGCCCGAGTCGAGCTGGGGCGTGGTCGGCCGGGGCCAGCAGGAACTACACGACCTGACGATCACGGAGCCGACGACAGCGGTCGCCGTTCCCGCCTGACGCGCGTCAGCCGACGCCGTTGAGCGCATTAACGACGCCGAGGACGTCGCCGCGGCGGTAGAAGTCGACCGCTACAAGGTTGGGCAGCCTGTGGCGCAGGCGCTCGCAGGTCTGAGCGCGACGCAGCAGCGGCCCACGCTGGTTGACGACCTCGGCCAGCGAGGCGCGCGGCACGGGAGAGGTGTCGACCCAGTGGTTGAGCAACAACAGGGGCGCCGTGTCGGGGCCGCGATTGGCGCGGCAACTCGGCTGAAGCTGCGCCTGATCGGTGAGCGCGGCCGCGCTGCGGAACGTGAACGGCGTCTCCTGCAGCGCGTGGTCGTAGGCGAGGTGATACCACGGGACGGTGCCGGCGTCGTTCTCGGCCATCACCACAAGCCGCTGGTTTGAGTCGATCATCTCGCGCAGCGTCGGAAACGGTCCGAGCGGGCCGCGGTAGACGAGGTCGAGCAGTCCCGCGTCGCCAAACGCACGCTCCGTGTCGGCCGGAGTGACGCCCTCATCCTGGATCACGACGATCAGCACCTCGCCGGGGTTTGAGACCAGGAACGAGCGGATGTCGGCGAGCGCCGACGGGAACGACACCGCACCGAACTCGCAGAACGTGTGGCACAGGTAGATGCCGCGGCTGCCGGACCCGTGCGGGCCGATCCGTGACCGCAGGCGTTCGGCGGCCGCGACCGCCGGCTCGCCGATCTGCTGGACCGCCACATCGCGTTTGGGCACGCTCGCCAGATCGGTGCGGACGCGCCCGCCGATCGACTCCCCGTAATAGGTGTCGATCAACAGTCCGCGGATCCCATAGCCGAGCTGGTCGGCGATCGTCCCGTCCTGTTGGCCGAACGTCCAGGTCGGGATCGTCACCGACGCCATCGAGTTGTGGGTAGCGGCGAACGCGACGTCGTTGAGCGGGCGCGCGCACAGCGCCACGAACCCGTTGCAGGTCAGCGGCGTCGCGGCCGGCGCCTCGTCGCCGCCGCCGGCAGCGATCACGACCGTGACCGCGACGATTGCCGCTACCGCGACCGCGGCGCGGGCTGGCGTCCCGAGGCCTCGGGTGCGACGCTCCTGAGCCTGCGGGTCACGCGACCGCGCGGCGAGCGCACGCCCGGTCCAGCTGAGCGCGGCTTGGATGCCGGAGTAGAGCAGGTACAGGCCGACCAGGGTCGCGGCCAGCGTCAGCGCCGCCGACGGCTCGAGCACGATCGCCGCGCCTGCGGCAATGACCGCGATCGACCGCGCCAATCCGACCTTGACCGGCACCGCATCGCTGACCACAAGCCGCCGCCAGCGCTCGCGCCAGTCCTCGGTTCCGGGGCCTGTCGTGGCAACCGCTGCGACGACCACGCCGCCCGCCGCCATCCACAGCGCCTGGGTGCGCAGCCCGCCGAGGAACGACCGCCACACCGCACCGGCCACGGCGCCCCGGCCCGACGGCGCGAGGCCCTGGACCACCGCCGCTCCGACGAGGTACAGAGCCACCACTGCAAGCCCGCCCGCCATCAGCCCGAGTCCAAGGGTGTGCACCGTGCGGCGGCGATCGTCGGAGAGCCACACCGCGATCGCCGCGACCAGTGCAGCGAGCACTCCGGCGATCCAGGCCGCGCGGTAGATGTTGTTTGCGATCCGGACGATCACGAGCACCGCGCCGCCGGGGTGGATCGTCAGCAGCCGCGAGACGCGCTCGGCCCCGACGGTTCTCGCCGCACCAGGGGAAAACCGCTGTAGCGCACCCTCGATCAGCACCCCGGCATCGGCGACGTTGACGAAGATTGCGCCGCCGTGTCTGTGCACGGCCGCCGCGTGCGCGTCGAGGACGGCGCGGCGAAACAGCGCCGAGAACGCGCCCGTGTTGATGATCGCGCCGGTCAGCGCCCGTACCACCGGCCTGACCGCGATCAAATCTCCGCCGCCTGAGTTGACCAGCGCGCTGGTCAGGTGATCGGCGACGTCGTCGCGCACCGCCTGATCGCGCAGGGTTGCAACCGCGCGGTCGGCGAACGGCTGCGTGCGCAGGACCGCCCTACCGACATATGACAGGACCAGCGCCACGACCGCGAAGAACACCGCCAGCCACGCGAGCCCGCGCGCCGGCGTACGCCGACGGCGCGCCTGGCTCGAGGCCGCCATTTCGTCGTTGCGCTGACGCCCTCGGATGCCCATGGTCCCTGCGCGACGGACGATACTGCGGTGAGTAGAGTCCGCGCCGGAGGATCTGTATGAACGCCCGTCCGCCGCTTCCGCCGTTCACGCGCGACACCGCCGCCCAGAAGGTGCAGGCTGCCGAGGACGCGTGGAACACACGCGACCCGGAACGGGTCGCCGGCGCCTACACGGAGGACTCCGTCTGGCGCAACCGCGACACGTTCATCTCCGGCCGCGCCGAGATCATCGCGTTCCTCACCCGAAAGTGGGAGCGCGAGCTCGACTACGCGCTGCGCAAGAACCTGTGGTCGTTCGACGAGAACCGGATCGCCGTGCGCTTTCAGTACGAATGCCACGATCGCGACGGCAACTGGTGGCGCAGCTACGGCAACGAACTGTGGGAGTTCGACGAGCACGGGCTGATGCGCCGCCGCGAGGCAAGCATCAACGACCTCGCGATCGAGGAGCAGGACCGCCGGATCCACGGCCCGCGCCCGGAGAGCGAGCGCGGCGTCGAGTTCCCGCTGCGCTGACGTCCGAGCCATCAACGAAGGTGCTTTGCGAACCTGCCCGAACGGGTAGACCAAAGACCAATGACTCTCGCCCTTGTACTCGTAGTCGTGCTCGCGATCGTGATTCTCGGCACAGGGCTGTTGGCGGCGGCTGTGGTCGCCGGCGCGGCTCGCCTCAGGCAGCGCGAGGAGTGGTGGCCGGATTTCGAGCGCGAGTTCTGGGAATACGCGGCGCAGTTGCGGCATCAGACGCCGTCGTCGCGCTGACCACCATCTACGGAGCCTCTACGACGTGGCCGGCGCCGCGAGCCCGTATCGTGACGCCATGACGACGGCCGCGGAGCCCGCGAGTTGAAGCGCGATCCGGCGCTCGTCGGACTGTCTCACGACCACCACAACGCGCTGTTCACGGCGATGAAGCTGCGGCGCGCGACCGAGGAGACCGCCGGCGCGGCGCGCGAGGCGCTGGCAGCGTACTGGGAGGACCACGGGCGGACCCACTTCAGGCTCGAGGAGGAGGTCCTGTATCCCGCCTACGCCGGCCACGGCGACGCTTACGACGAGCTCATCGCCCGCGCCATGTGCGACCACATCGCGATCCGGCAGATGATCGCGGCCGTCCTCAAGGACCCGAACCCGCCGCTCGATCGGCTGCACGCACTCGGCGACCTGATGAACGAGCACGTCCGCCTCGAGGAGCGAAAGCTGTTCCCGCTGATCGAGCAGGCGCTCCCGGCGCCAGAGCTCGCAGCGCTGGCGATCGCGCTTCAGGAACCGTGAGCCGCAGCCGTCTCGACTAACCCCAGCTCGGTTGACGCGCCCTGGAACACGGGCTCGCGGCGGCCGGCGAACTGGTGAGCTCCGAGTTGCTCGGCATCCGTCGAACAGTGAGTCGACGATCATGCCTGCGACGCTGCGTCGCTGATCAGCAGCGCCCGCAGGCTGTCGCGGTCCTCGGCGCACGCCGAGCACCCCTCCAGGTGCGCGTGCATGCCCGGGATCGCCGCGTCGGCGTCGGCTCCCGCCAGCTCGAGCTCAACGTAGCGATCGAGCTCGTCGAAGCACTGCTCGCAGGTCAGTTCCCGGCCGGGCGGGCCGATCAGGCGCGCGAGCAGGCCGGCGGGGTCGCGTTGGGCGGACTGGCTCACCTTGAGCTCCGTTGCTCGTCGATCGATAGGCCATGCGAGGCGAGCACGGCCCGCAGCTTCTGCCGCGAATCGTGGACGGTCTTGTAGAGCGCTCCGCGTGTCGTGTTGAGGCGCTCGGCGAGCACGTCGATCGGGACGTCGTTGAGGGCGACCGCGATCAGCACCTCGCGCTGATGCGGGGTCAGCTGTTGCGCGATCCCGTCCCGGAGCGTCGCAAGCAGCTCGGCGGTCTCGGCCCCTTGCTCGGGACCGCGCAGACGCTCGTCGACGATCAGCGGCCAGCTCTCGCCCGCGAGCGGAACCTCACGTCCCTGCCAGGCGCGGGTCCTGACCTTCGCGGCCGCCTCGTAGAGCGCGAATTTGTAGGCCCACGTGCTGAAGCGGCTGTCGCCGCGGAAGCTGTCGAGCTTGCCGAGGATTGCGACCAATGCGTCGTCGGCGCTCTGCTGCGCGAGATCGTCCTGGTCGCCGCTACCTCCGCGCAGGTGCGCCGACCCCGAGTGGCGGCGGGCGACCTCGAATCGCGCCGCCCGTAGCAGCAGCGCGTGCAGCTCGTTCACCGCCGCGTCATGGTCTGGCCCCTGGGCGCGCAGGCGCTTGAGCCACAGCTGCGAGTCGCGGTCGACGCCAGGATGCGGCGACGGGCCGTCGGACGGGACCATCCGGGCATCTTCGACCGTCTGCAGCCGCGGCGGCATCAGTCCGACACGACCCCGGAGTCCAGCGGCGCCAGAATCCGCGCTGCGAGCTCGGCCGGGCAGCCGCGGTCGATCAGCTTCAGCAGCTCGTGCAGGTCGTAGCGGGTGTCGCGAGCCAGCGAGTCGGCGAGCTTGGGCGAACAGCCCGCGTCCCGCAGCCGTTCGATCCGCCACGCGGTCACGCCCTCTCCGTCACCCGGCGGCGTCATCTGACTCTTGGACGTTCGCATTTGTGTCCTTAGTGTGGCCCGTGCGAGCTTTCTTACCGACAGGTACCGTCCCGATCTCCTGATGCGTGTCGCGCTGTTTGCCACCTGCCTGATCGACGCGTTGTTTCCGGACGCCGGGCGCGCAACCGTCGAGCTGCTCGAGCGACTCGGGCAGCCGGTCGAGTTCCCGCTCGAGCAGACGTGCTGCGGGCAGATGCACACCAACAGCGGCTATTTCGAGGTCGCGCTGGTGCGCCGCTACGTGGACGTTTTCGCCGGCTACGACGCGGTCGTCGTGCCGTCGGGTTCGTGCGCGGGGAGCATCCGCCACCAGCACCCGATGATCGCGCGGGCGGCCGGAGACGAGGCGCTCGCGAGGCGCTCTGAGGAGCTTGCGAGCAGGACGTATGAGCTGTCGCAGTTCGTGATCGACGTGCTCGGCGTCGACGACGTCGGCGCCTACTTTCCTCACCGGGTCACGTATCACCCCACGTGTCACTCGCTGCGAATGCTCGGCGTCGGCGACCGTCCGCTGCGGTTGCTTTCAAACGTGCGAGGGATCGACCTGGTCGAGCTTCCGCGGTGGGACGAGTGCTGTGGCTTCGGCGGCACGTTCGCGATCAAGAACGCCGACACGTCGGCCGCGATGCTCGCCGACAAGATGGAAGCGGTGATCAATACCGGCGCCGAGGTCCTCTGCGCCGGGGACCGCTCGTGCCTGATGCACATCGGCGGCGGGCTCGAGCGAATCCGAGCGGGGATCCGCACGCTGCATCTGGCCGAGATCCTCGCGAGCGCCGAGGCGGCATGAGCTCCGGCGAGACGATCTGGACCGACGATCCGCCGTTTCCCGAGAACGCGCGGCGGGCGCTGGGCGACTCGCAGCTTCGCCGGAACCTTCGCAAGGCGACAACCACGATCCGCGAGCGCCGCGCCGGACTGATCGCCGAGATGGCCGACTGGGAGGAACTGCGCGCCGCCGGCGCGGCGATCAAGGACGACGTGTTGCACAACCTCGACCGCTACCTCGAGCAGTTCGAGCAGGCGGCAACCGCGCGCGGTGCCCACGTGCACTGGGCCCGCGACGCCGACGAGGCCAATGCGATCGTCGGCTCGCTGATCGCGGCTACTGGCGAGCGCGAGGTGATCAAGGTCAAGTCGATGGCGACCCAGGAGATCGGGCTCGTCGACGCGCTCGCCAAGCGCGGCATCAACGCCTACGAGACCGACCTCGCGGAGATGATCATCCAGCTCGGCCACGACCGCCCGAGCCACATTGTCGTCCCGGCGATCCACAAGAACCGAGCCGAGATCCGCGAGATCTTCCTGCGCGAGATGGACGACGCGCCGCCCGATTTGACCGACGACCCGCAGGCGCTCGCGGAGGTGGCGCGCCGGCACCTGCGCCGCAAGTTCTTCGAGACTCACGTCGCGATCAGCGGTGCGAACTTCGCGATCGCGCAGACCGGTTCGCTGCTGGTCGCTGAGTCCGAAGGCAACGGCCGTATGTGCCTGACGCTACCGCGGACGCTGATCTCAGTCGTCGGGATCGAGAAGCTCGTGCCGGCGTTCCGCGATCTCGAGGTGTTCCTGCAGCTGCTGGCCCGCTCGGCCACCGGCGAGCGGATGAACCCCTACAACTCGGTCTGGACCGGGGTGACGCCCGGCGACGGGCCGCAGGACGTGCACATCGTGCTGCTCGACAACGGCCGCACGAACGTCCTCGCCGACGAGCTCGGACGCCAGGCGCTGCGGTGCATCCGCTGCGCCGCCTGCCTGAACGTATGCCCGGTTTACGAGCGCACCGGCGGCCACGCATACGGCGCGACGTATCCCGGGCCGATCGGGGCGGTCCTGACGCCGCAGCTCGTCGGCGTCGAGCACGCGTCGAAGCTGCCGTTCGCGTCTTCGCTGTGCGGCTACTGCTACGAGGTCTGCCCGGTCAAGATCGACATCCCGACGGTGCTCGTCAAATTGCGCCACGACGTTGTGAACTCCCGGCGCCACCCCGCCGAGGACGCTGTGTTCGCTGCCGCGGGCACCGCGATGAAGGGCCGCCGGCGCTGGACCCGGGCGCTGCGGCTGGCGTCGCTGATCCGCTTCATCCGCCGGGCAGCGCCGCCGCCGCTGTCGCGCTGGACCTCGGTTCGCGACTTGCCCGAGCCGCCCGCCCAGTCGTTTCGCGACTGGTGGGTCAGCGAGCGGGGGCGCCGATGAGCGCACGCGACGAGGTCCTCGCCCGGATCCGCGAGGCGATCGGCCCGGCGGCCGGCCCCGCGCCGCCGATACCGCGCGACTACCGGACCTCCAGCGACGACGGGATCGACGTGTTCGTCGAGCGCCTGCACCACTATCAGGCCCGCACCGAGCGAACAGCGGCCGACGCGCTCGACGCGACCGTTCGCGCGATCCTCGACGACCGTGGCGTGCGACAGATCGTCGCGCCGGACGGCCTGCCCGGCGCCTGGCTCGAGCAGATCGAACCGCTGCGTGATGAGCCGCCGCTCGGGGCCGACGCGCTCGACGGCGCCGACGGCGTGATCACGACCTGCGCGATCGCGGTCGCCCAGTCCGGGACGATCATCATCAACGGCGGCCCGGGGATGGGACGGCGCGCACTGTCGCTCGTGCCCGACTACCACCTCTGCGTCGTGCGTGCCGAGCAGATCGTCGGCTCGCTTCCCGAGGCGATCGCGCAGCTCGATCCCTCGAGGCCGCTGACGTTCATCTCCGGCCCGTCGGCGACCGTCGACATCGAGATGGTCCGCGTCCGCGGCGTGCACGGGCCGCGCCGGCTCGATGTGATCATCGCCGAGTGATCGCGCCGAGCGCGCTCACTCAAGCAGCCTGGCGGCCGTTGGCCTCGACCGATGCCTCGAGCTGCTCGAAGTGCGCGCCGGCGGCGGCGCCCCAGCGCTCATGGCGGTCGCAAAACAAGGTGTGCGCGCGCTCTCGCGGCCAGCGCGCGGGCAGCAGCTCGACAGGCAGGTCAGGATCCAGGAACGGGAACTTGCGCCACGCGTGAACGAGCAGCGTCTGCTGGCGAAAGCACGCTTCCGTCGACGCGGCGCGCGCCCGCGCAAAGTCCTCGATGAACGCGCAGTACTGATCCGACACGCGCTCGAGGTTCCACGCCGCGGCGACGAGCGCACGGGGGTCGCCGATGCTCCCGAGCCGCGCCGTGAATGAGTTCGCGGCTGCCGCGGGCTCGTCGTTGATCGCCGCGGCGAGCTCATCCTCGCGATCGACGTGGGGCGTCAGCCAGACGCCGCCGCCGAGTGATCCAAGCCCCGCCCAGGCAAGACGAGAGCGCAACTGGTGACGGACGGCTCGGCGCTCCTCGGGCACCCGCAGCACGACCATCAGCCAGCGGCCGTCCCACTGCCACGGATCGCCGAACGAGTAGATCCGCGCCGCGCCGGTGCGCAGCAGCTCGGCCGTGCGCGGGGTCAGCGTCATCCGCGTGCGGCGGCCCTGGCGCCGGCTCTCAAGCCAGCCGTCACGGGTGCTGCGCGACAGCGCCTGGCGCGCTGCCTGCGGGGTGTACCCCAGCGACGCCAACGCCGCCACGAGCGTCTCCTGCCAGACCCCGTCGTCGCGCGGCAGCACGTACTCGCCCAGCACGGTCAGCAGCAGCGACCGGGCGGCCGGCGCGCCTACCGAGCGTCGTCTGAGCTGCTCGTCCATGAGTCATCTCGCAACGCCTCGAAGTAGGTATTGCAGTCGCGGCAACGCATCTGACTGGTGATCAGCTGACCACCCCAGGCGGACACCAACTCGATCTCGTGTGAGTCACAGAACGGGCACGCGAGCTGGGTGAAGCTCATCGGCGCACCCGTGGGTCCCATGCCGACCAATCGACGGGCTCGTCAAGCGCGACGACGGCGTCCTCGGCCTCGAGCAGCGCGGTCAACCAGTCGCGCACGCGGCCGCGGATCGCGGCTGGGCCCTCACTGAGCATGCCCCGTTCGATCGCCTCGCGGTAACCCGCGTCGTCGTCGGGGCCGGGCCATCGCGACGCCTCGAGCCACATCTCGCCGATCCGCTCCCGGAGCAGCTCGAGGTCGGTGCCGCCGGCCCTGCAGATCCGCCGCAACCACGCCTGCGCATGGACGCGATGCGCTCCCTCCTCCTGGAGGATCTTGCGCGCCCGCTGGGCGAGCGCCTCGATCGAGCTGTCGCGTGCGCTGTGGACGAACGTCGTCAGGATCCCATCGACGACGAGGTTGGCGGCGATGAACGACGCCCAGTCGGGCAGCTCTGCGGAGATCACGCGCATCGGGTGCCCGGCGTCGAGGCCGTCGTCTCCGCGCACAACACCGAGCTTGGCGAGCACCGGATATGTCGCCCGGGCGTGGCCGAGCTCGTCCTGGGCCATCGCCGCGGCCGCGACCGCGGACTCGATCGTGGGCGCGCTGACCGCCCATTCGCCGTAGCGGCGCCCGAGCGCGCCCTTGTTGTCGGCCAGCGAACCGACGAGCGAGATCATCGTCGCGGTGGCGGCGTCGACCGCCGGCGTCACGCTCATGCGCGAATCGCCTCGCGGATCTCGCTGCGCGGCACGATGATCATGTGAATCCACGGCTGCTCGTCGTAGATCGCGCGGGCCGATAGCAGCGCCAGGTCCTCGTCATCCTCGGTGACGGTGCCGACGTGGTGCAGCGGCTCGACGTACTCCTTGCGCGCGAACACCTCCCAGATGGTCTCGTGCTCGCGGCTCACGCCAGGATCCCCAGCCGCCGCATTGTCTGGCGCGCGTCGGCGCGCAGCCGGTCCTTGGTCCAGATCGGATCCCACACAACCTCGATCTCGACCGAGTCGACGTCGGGGTCGCAGATCAACGCCTCGCGGATGTCCTCCTCGATGTACTCCATCGCCGGGCAGCCCATCGACGTGAACGTGATCTCGAGCTCCGCGCGCCTGCCCGCCGAGTCGTACGCGAGCGACACGATCAGCCCCATGCCCACGACCGACACCGGGATCTCTGGATCCTCGACGTGGCGCAGCGCGTCCCACAGCCGCGCCTGTACCTGCTCGGCGCTCGTCAGCGCGCCAACGCTCATGCCGCCCTCCGCAGGGCAGTCGTCTGATAGCCGCGTTGCAGCGTGCGCACGTAGTCGCAGTTCATCGGCCCTCGCGCGCGCCAGCGGACGAGCACGTCGTCCCAGTCGATCGCGCCGTCGTCGAGCAGCCAGCGGCGCTCGTGCTCGTCGAACTGCGCCGGGAACGGACAGTCGATCACGTAGCGGCCTTGTTCGGCGTCGAGGTGCGCCGGGACGTCGATCCCGATCTCCTCCATGAACGGCACGACCTCGCTCATCCACCACTGACGTAGCTGGTCGTTGGACTTGCCCTTAAAGCCGTAGTCGAGCTGGACGGAGTGCAGCTTGCGGTCGTCGGGCAGGCCGAACCACTCGAGCGTGAGGATGAACATCCAGTCCAGCGCGGTCTGAACCTCGGCCTTGCCGTCGGGATCCTTGACGAGCTTCTTCAGCCACGTGCGGCCGTGGCGCAGGTGGAACGTCTCCTCCTTGTCGACCTTCGCAAGCGCCCGCTTCCAAGGGCCGAACGTGCTCGACTGGTACACGTCTGACAGCAGCACAAATCCGGCCTGGTCATACAGCGCGTTGGCGCACACGAGCTCGACCCACGAGTTCAGCGGCACGTCGAACGCGTAGGGGTACTTGAACTGCGCGGCGGGCCGCTCGTACACGAGCCAGTCGGTGTCGACGCCGAGGTCGCCGAGCAGCCGGTAGCCGATGTGCGCGTGCGCGAGCTCGTCCTGGATGATCGACATCGCCGAGCCGAAGTTGTTGAGCGCCGGCGCGTGCTGCGCGGCTCGCAGGTACGACGGCGCGCTGACGAACTCGGTGTCGGCCGACACGGTCAGGATCCGGCGCATCCCCTCGAGATACTTGGGCGACATGTGCTGCAGGCCCTCGACCAGCTTGCCGGCGGCGAGGTGCTCCTGGACCTGCTCCTCGGTCAGCGGTGCGAGCTCTTCGACGGGTGTGGCGACCAAGACGTGCCCTTCTGAGATATGACACTTGACTTACGCTCGCCAGCGTATAGTCTCTCGCCAGTTAGGTCAAGGCCATAAGGAGAGACCCAGTGCCCGAGATGCTGATCGGAGGTGAGTGGCGGGCAGCGGTGGCCGAGGAGCAGCTCGAGGTCGTCAATCCCGCCACCGAGGAGACCGTCGACCGCGTGCCGGCCGGCACGCCCGAGGACGTCGACCTGGCCGTCGCAACCGCCAAGCGCGCGTTCGCCGAGTGGTCGAGGACCGACGTCGAGAAGCGCGCCGCGATCCTCGCCAAAGCCGCCGACCTGATCCACGACCATGCGCGTGATTTAGCGGCGACGCTGACCTCCGAGCAGGGCAAGCCGCTGGCCGAGGCAACCGGCGAGGTCACCCACCTCGCCCACGGCGTGCGCTTCTACGCCGAGGCGGCAACGAAGGTCCGCGGCGCCTACCAAGAGCTCCCGTCGACCCTCGGCCCGGCCTATGGGATGGTGATCCGCCGGCCGATCGGCGTCTGCGTCGCGATCACCCCCTACAACTTCCCGCTGACGCTGCTCGGCACGAAGGTCGCGCCGGCGCTCGCCTCGGGCAACACCGTCGTCGCCAAGCCCGCCTCGACGACGCCGCTGGCGACGCTCGAGGTCGCGCGCCTGTTCTCCGAGGCCGGCGTCCCCGACGGCGTGCTCAACGTCGTCACCGGTCGCGGCGCCGAGATCGGCGACGCGCTCGTCAGCCACCCCGACGTGCGGCGGATCGCGTTCACCGGCTCTACAAGCGTCGGGCGCCACGTCGCATCGCTCGCAGCACCTGAGCTCAAGCGCCTGTCGCTCGAGCTCGGCGGCTCCGACCCGGTGATCGTGTGCGCGGATGCCGACGTCGACGCGGCAGTCAAGGCCGTGATCATCGGCCGCTATTGGAACGCCGGCCAGGCGTGTCTTGGCTGTAAGCGGGTGTTCGTCCACGACTCGGTCTACGACGCGTTCGTCTCGCAGCTGGTCGAGCGCGTCGGGCGATATGAGCCCGGCGACGGCACCATCAAGGCCGAGAAGCCCAAGCTCCGGATGGGCCCGATTCACACGCGTGCGGGCCGCGACGAGCTGCTCGAGCAGATCGAGGACGGGGTCGCGTCCGGCGGCGAGCTGCTGATCGGCGGCGGCACCGGCGAGGGCGACAAGGGCTGGTTCCTCGAGCCCGCGGTGATCGCCGAGCCGGCCGACGGCTCGCGGCTGATGACCGAGGAGGTGTTCGGTCCGGTGCTCCCCGTGTCGCGCTTCAGCGAATTCGACGACGCCGTGCGGCGCGCGAACGACACTCCCTACGGGCTCGGCTCGTCGCTGTGGACGCACGACGCGCGCCTGATCCACCGCGCGGCGCAGGAGATCGAATCGGGGATGACCTGGGTCAACCAGATCCACTACGGCTATGACGAGCTGCCGTTCGGCGGCGTCAAGGCATCCGGGTTCGGCAAGGAGCACGGCGTCGAGGCGCTCGACTCCTATGTCGAGCTCAAGTCGGTCGTCGTCGGAGGGCTGTCCTGATGGCCGTCTCGTTCTCGACCGACGGCGCGGTCGGCTTCATCACGCTCGAGCACCCGCCGGCCAACTCCTACGACCTCACATTCATGACCGAGTTCTCGTACGCGGTAGACGCTGCGATTGCGTCCAAGGCGCGCGTCTTCATCGTCCGCAGCGCCAACCCGAAGTTCTTCTCGGCGGGCGCCGACATCAAGCGGTTCCTCGAGGGCGACGTCAACGCCAACATGGAGATGATCCGGGTCAGCCAGGCCGCGTTCAAGCGTATGAGCGGCGCCTCGGAGCTGTTCATCGCCCACATCGCGGGCCACGCGATGGGCGGCGGCCTCGAGATCGCGCTCGCCTGCGACATCCGCGTCGCGAGCGCGGGCTCGTTCCGGCTCGGGCTGCCGGAGGTGACGCTCGGCCTGCTGCCGGGTAACGGCGGCACCCAGCGGCTGACCCGGCTCGTCGGGCCCTCCCGAGCGATGGAGCTGCTGCTCACGGGGCGCACGTACGGCGTCGAGGAAGCGGTTGCGATCGGGCTGGTTGCGTCGGTGTTCGACGACGAGCGGGGCGTGCTCGAGTACGCGCAGCGGTTCGCCTCGGGGGCGGCACTGGCGCTCGGATCGATCAAGCGCTGCGTGCACGAGGGCGGCGGCCAGTCGCTCGAAGAAGGGCTCGCGCTCGAAGCGCAGCTGATGGAGCGGCTGTTCCGCTCGCGCGACGCCGACGAGGGCCTGCACGCGTTCGTCGAGAAGCGCCCGCCGGAGTTCGTTGGGTCATGACCACCGAGACGATCGTCAGCTATGCGGGCGGCTTCGTCGACGGGCGGGAGTACGCCAACCACGGGCCGGCGCTGCCGATCACCAACCCGGGTACCGGCCACGTGTTCGCCGAGGTGGCCGCGGGCACGGCCGACGACGTCGACGCCGCCGTGCGCGCCGCGCGTGAAACGTTCACGTCCTGGTCTGCACTCGCGGTCTCCAAGCGCGGCGAGATCCTCGGCAGGGCCGCACACCACGTCGAGCAGCACGTCGACGAGCTGGTGCCACTGCTGACCCGCGAGCAGGGCAAGACGCTGCGCGACTCGCGGATTGAGATCACCAAGGCGATCGACACGCTGATGCACTACGTCGGCCTATCCAAGGCGCTGCGCGGGGCGCACGCCCCGAACCTCGACCCGGGCGTCGACGGGACCGTGCTGCGCCGTCCGCTCGGCGTGGTCGGCGCGATCGTGCCGTGGAACTTCCCCACGACCCTGCTCTGCAACAAGCTCGCGCCCGCCGTGGTCGCCGGCAACACGGTCGTCGCCAAGCCGGCGGGCACGACGCCGTTGACGACGCTGCGCTTCGCCGAGCTGCTCGCCGAGGGCGGCCTCCCTGCCGGCGTGTTCAACGTCGTCACAGGCAGCGGCGCGCAGACCGGCACCGCGCTCGTCAAGCATCCGCTGATCCGGAAGATCGCGTTCACCGGCTCGACACCGGTCGGCGAGCAGATCATGGCGCTCGCCGCCCGCGGCACCAAGCGCGTCACGCTCGAGCTCGGCGGCTCGGATCCGATGATCATCTGCGACGACGCCGACCTCGCCCCGGCGGCGAGCGCCGCGTCGATGGGAAGGTTCTACAACTGCGGCCAGGCGTGCCTGGCGATCAAGCGCGTGTACGTGTTCGAGTCGGTCGCTGACGAGGTGATCGCTTCGATCGTGGCGAAGGCCAAGCGTCTGAAGGTCGGCCGCGGCGACGCCGAGGGCTCGCAGATGGGCCCACTGCACACCGCCCACCAGCGTGACGAGGTCGCCGGGCAGGTGGCGCGGACGCTGTCCGTCGGAGGCACCTTGGCCGCGGGCGGTGGTCCGCCGGACGATCCAGAGCTTGCTGACGGGTTCTTCTACATGCCGACCGTCGTCGTCGACCCGCCCCATGACTCGCCGATGGCGAACGAGGAGGTGTTCGGCCCGGCGCTGCCGATCTGGCGCGTCGCCGACATGGACGAGGCGATCGAGCGCGCCAACGCCTCGCAGTTCGGCCTCGGCTCATCGGTGTGGACGCGCGACCTGGGGCGCGCGCGCCAGGCCGCTGAGCGGATCGAGGCCGGCTACACCTGGATCAACTCGCGCACCAAGGTCTACGACGAGCTGCCGTTCGGCGGGTGGAAGTCCAGCGGCTATGGCAAGGAGCACGGGATCGAGGCGTTCGACTTCTACACCGAGACGAAGTCCGTGGTGTTCGGGAGCGGCGCTTAGTCGGGCGTCGCGAGGCGCCGACAACGTTCCCCTCACGGAGTCGCGCGATCCCGGCAGGAACGTAGCCGTCGCTCAGCGCTGGTTTCGTCCCCCGCGGCGAATCGCAGGTTCACCGAAGGAACGTTTCCGGTGGATGGTTGTTGGTGGTCGGGTGGTCGCTCGGCCGGGGGTTTCGTTACATCCGAGGCACGCGCCCCACCGCGTGTGACGAAGTCCCCGCTGGCCGGGGGTTTCGTCACACACGCGCGTCTCAGGTCGCCGCATGCGACGAAATCCCCGACAAGCGGCCCCCCCACTTCCTAGCCACCTCTTCGCCCGCTCTCAACGGTTTCTTACTGACCGTACTTAGCGTCGTCCCACATGAAAACCACACGCCTGATATCGGCGCTCGCGGTCGTTGGGTCGATCGCGTGCGCGGCAGTGCCATCGGCGTCGGCGGCGACAGTGGACGGGGAGTCAGCTTCCAGTGCCAACTGGTCGGGCTACGTCGCCGGTGGCAACTCGTCCGGCGGGCAGACCCAGTTCTCGAACGTGTCGGGAAGCTGGGTCGAACCGTCGGCAGATTGCAGTGCTGGGCAGGGCTATTCCGCCTTCTGGGTCGGGATCGGCGGCGCCGGACAGGGCTCCGGCGCGCTCGAGCAGGTGGGCACCGAAGCCGATTGCGACGCTTCGGGATCCAGCAGTCACTTCGCCTGGTATGAGCTCGTTCCGGCCGCGCCGGTTCGGCTCGACCTGAAGATCTCGCCCGGCGATCACGTCACCAGCAAAGTGTCAGTGGATGGCACGAACGTGACCATGTCACTGTCCGATGACACGACCGGCCAATCCGACTCCAAGACGCTGGCGATGACCAATCCCAGCCCCGACACGTCGACCGCCGAGTGGATCGCCGAGGCGCCCTCGCAGTGCGACGGTGGCGGTAACTGTCAGCCCCTCCCGCTGACCGATTTCGGCAAGATCGGCTTCACCAGCGCGTCGGCGACGGCCAACGGCCACACCGGCACGATCTCGGATTCGAACTGGTCGTCGACGCCGGTTCAGCTCAACGGCGGCGCCTCTGACGGCGGCTTCGTCAGCGACACCGGGTCCGCTGCCGCGACACCATCGAGCCTGTCCTCGGACGGCTCGGCGTTCTCGGTCGCATGGAGCTCGGGCAGTGCCCAGACGTCTACCGCCGGTGACGGCGGCGCCACCGGGTACCCGGACGGCGGCGCTGGATACGGCGACAGCGGCTACGGATACCCCGGTGACGGTTGGGGTTCCGGAGACGGCAGCGGCTACAGCTCTTCAGCCGGAAACGGCTGGGGCTACGGGTACGGAGCTGGGGACGGCTACAGCTCCGACTGGTAGCAACGAGGTCCGTGGCACGATGTTGTTGTGCCACGGACCCCAGCCCCGCCCTACGCCCGCCGGCGGATCACGGCGCTGCTTTCCGTGGTTCTGGTGCTGGCGCTGGCCGGGCTGGCGGCAGTCCTCCTGAGCAGTAACAGCGGCCACGGCAACCAAGCGGCCGGTGGTCAGACTCAGCAGGGTGCGAGCTCGCGGACAGGCAAGGCCGCGAGCTCGCAGCCGCATTCGGCCAGGCACCCGCAGCCGACGCTGAGCCCACTGCTGGCTCACGTTCCGGCCGGTCGCTGGGTGACGCTCCCGGCGGCGCCCCATGCACGCGGCGAGGTGAGCGCGGCCCTGGTCGGAAGCTCGATCTATGTCGTCGGTGGCTTCGATACCACCGGGCACACGACCGGGCTGGTCGAGCGCCTGAACCTGCGCTCGGGCCACTGGAGCACGAGCCGCCCGCTCCCACAGCCGCTCAATCACATGAACGCAATCGGCTACGGCGGCAGCCTGTACGTGATCGGCGGCTACTCGCAGCCCAGCGATACCAGCGCCGGCGCGGTCGCCAACTTCTGGCGGTTTGACCCGGCGACCGGGCGCTGGACGGCGATGCCGGCTGCGCCCCAGCCCCGAGCCGCTGCCGGCGCGGCAGTGCTCGGCCACCGCCTCTACGTCGCCGGCGGTCGCAGCGACACCCAGACGACGATCTCGACGCTCGCGATCTTCGACTTCGACACCGGCCGCTGGTCGCTGGGACCGCCGCTTCATCACGCCCGCGAGCACGTCGCCGGCGTCGCGGGCGGCGATGCGGTGTGGATCCTCGGGGGCCGCGCGGTCGGGCTGGGCAACTTCGCCGACGTCGAGCGCTACCGGCCGGGCGCGGCGAGCTGGCAGCGGCTGCCGGCGATGCCGGTCGCGCGCAGCGGATTTCAGGCCGTGAACGCGGGCGGCCGGATCGTCGTCGTCGGCGGGGAGGGACCGGCGGGTACGATCGGCGAGGTCGACGAGCTCAATCCGGAGACCGGGCGATGGAGCCATCTTGCAGAGTTGCCGACCGCCCGGCACGGCCTCGGCCTGGTCGCCGACGGACGCTTCGTGTTCGCGATCGAGGGAGGGCCGCAGCCGGGTCTTACGACCTCTTCGGTCGTGCAGTTGCTTCGCGTTTCCTAAATCCTTTTCTCATAAGCCCTGCACCCGGCAGGCATCGCGGCCCTGGTGCAGAAATGCCTGCTCGTCATGGTTATCGTCGGGGCCATGGGTCCACCCCCCAGGCCCTCCCGCAGGCGCAGACGTAGGCAGCGGCACGTGGTCAGACGGATCGCGTTCGTCGCCGTCCTGCTGCTGGTCTGCGGGGGCGCCGCGATCGCCCTCGGCGACACCGATGAGTACACCCACGGGGCAAGCGGCCCGGCGACGGCGGCCGGCCCAGGCCAGGCGAGCGCCCGCGCCGCCGCGGCCTCGCACGCACCGCCGGTGGCCGCGCCCGCCCGGCGCAACGTCTACGCCCACACGCTGGCCGGGATGCTGACGTCGGTCACGCGGCGGGCCAAATACCTGATCTACACGCCCGACTCGCGGGGCAGCGGCGTGTATGTGATCGACCCCACGACCTACAAGGCCGTCCGCTACATCGCCACCGGTGCGATCGTCCAGCACGTCGTGCCGGCCTGGAACCTCCGGACGCTGTACGCGACCAACGACGAGGGCAACAGCCTGACCCCGATCAACCCGGACACGGGCAAGCGCGGCGGACCGAACATCCCGGTCGCCGACCCCTACAACATGTACTTCACTCCCGACGGACGGCACGCGATCGTCGTCGAGGAGGCGATGCAGACGCTCGCGTTCCGCGATCCGCGCACGTTTGCGCTGCAGAAGGCGCTCGACGTCCACTGCCCCGGCGTCGACCACATGGACTTCTCGGCCAACGGACGGTTCGCGCTGGCGAGCTGCGAGTTCTCGGGCCAGATGGTCAGGATCGACCTGCGAACCGAGACCGTCGCCGGCTACGTGCACGTCGGCGGCAGCCCGCAGGACGTCAAGCTCTCGCCCGACGGCCGCACGTTCTACGTCGCCAACCGCTACCTGCCCAATCTCAACGCGAGCGGCGTCCAGCTGATCGACGCCCGGACGCTGCGCCTGACCGGGTTCATCCGCACGCGCCTGGACGCCCACGGCCTGTACGTGTCGCGCAACACCCAAAAGCTGTACGTGACCAACCGCGCCGGTGGGGCGGTGACGGTGATCAGCTTCGCGCGCAGGCGGATCGTCGCGATCTGGCCGGTCCCCGGCACTCCCGACATGGGCGGCGTCAGCCCCGACGGCAAGACCCTGTGGCTCGCCGGCCGCTACAGCGGCGCCGTGTATGCGATCTCGACCCAGACGGGCAAGGTGATGGCCACGATCCGGGTCGGGATCTCACCGCACGGCCTGTGCGTGTGGCCGCAGCCCGGCCGCTACTCGACCGGGCACACGGGCGTTATGCGCTGACCCGCGCCGCCCGCGCAAAGCGCTACGACCCAGCGCTTTCATGCATGCCTCATCTTGATCGGCGACGCTTGTAGCGATGCGAGTACTGGTCGTGGAGGATGATCCGAAGCTCGGGCCCGTGCTCGTACGGGGCCTGGCGACCGACGCGATCGCGGCGGACCTGGTTACAACCGGCAAGGAGGCGATCGTCCGCGCCGGCGCAACCGATTACACCGTGATCGTGCTCGACGTGATGCTTCCGGACCTCGACGGGTTCCAGGTGTGCCGCGCGCTGCGGGCCGATAACACGTTCGCACCAGTGCTGATGCTGACCGCACGCGACGCGATCGATGACCGTGTCCAGGGTCTGGACAGCGGCGCCGACGACTACCTCGTCAAGCCGTTCTCGTTCGTGGAGCTGCTCGCACGGGTGCGGGCGATGAGCCGGCGCGGACCGATCCAGCGCAGCGTGGTGCTCAAGGTCGGCGACCTGCGACTGGACTCAGCTCGCCACCAGGTGTGGCGCGGGGACACTCCGATTGACCTCTCACGCAGGGAATACGCGATCCTTGAGGCACTGATGCGCCATCCGGGCGACGTGCTCTCGCGCTTCGATCTGCTCGAACAGGTCTGGGGCTATGACTACGAGAACCGCTCGAACATAGTCGAGGTCTACATCCGCTATCTGCGAGAGAAGATCGACCGGCCGTTCGGCCGCCAGACCCTTCAGACCGTCAGAGGCGTCGGGTATCGCGTGTGCGAGGAGTGATCGTGGCGCCCGCGGCCGCCGTCACTCGGTGGCTGCGACAGATGCCGATCCGCTGGCGCCTGACGCTGATGTTCGCGGCGGTAATGGCGGTGCTGCTGGCAGCGCTGATCTTCTTCTTGTACTTCCACTTCCGCTCCGACCTCGACTACAACATCGATCAGAGCCTCAGCGCCCGCGCCCAGGACGTCGCCGGGCTGGTGCGCCAGCAGGACGCGGCGCAGACCCGCGGCGCGCTCGGCCAGCTGCCGACGACCCCCAGCAACGTCGTCCAAGTACTCGACCAGTCCGGCCGCGTGCTCGGCGCGAGCGCCGGGTTCACCCAGCCGCCGCTACTGCGCGTCGAGGAGCTTCCCGACGCGGGCGCGCGCGCGAAGCTGATCGAGCGCGGGACGTCGCTGCGGCTATACGCGCTGCCGCTGCCCGACGACCACAAGATCGTCGTCGTCGGCGTGTCGCTCGCCGAGCGCGACGCCGCGCTTGACAAGCTCGACAACGACCTTGCGATCGGAGTGCCACCGGCGCTGCTGCTCGCCACCTTGGCCGCCTACATCCTCGCCGCGGCGGCACTGCGGCCGGTCGAGCGGATGCGCCAGCGGGCCGCGACGATCTCGACCGACGAGATCAGCACGCGGCTGCCGCTGCCCGACAGCAACGATGAGATCCGCAGGCTCGGCGAGACGCTCAACCGCATGCTCGACCGGCTCGAGGAGGGCCTCAGCCACGAGCGCATGTTCGTCGCCAACGCCAGTCACGAACTACGGATGCCGCTTGCCGTGCTCAAGGCCGAGCTCGAGGTGTCACTGCGCGAGCACGGCGGCGAGCAGGCGCTGCGCAGCGCGATGGCGTCGGCCGCCGAGGAGACCGACCGGATGATCAAGCTCGCCGAGGACCTGCTGTTGCTCGCGCGGGCCGAGGACGGGACGCTCCCGATCGACCCGCACGATCTCGCCGTCGAGGAGCTGCTCGCCGAGCTCGGGGCGCGCTTCTCACCGGTGTTGGAGCGCGCCGGCCGCTCGCTGGAGATCGACGCTACCGCCGTTCCGGCGGGCACCGCGGTCCACGCCGACCCCGACCGCGTCGAGCAAGCCGTCGCGAACCTGATCGACAACACGTTGCGTTACGGCGCGGGGCCGGCGACGTTGAGCGCAAGCCTGGCCGGCGCCTCGGTCGAGGTCCATCTGACCGATCACGGTCCCGGGTTCGGCGAGCAGTTCCTGCCGCACGCGTTCGACCGCTTCAGCCGTGCCGATCCCGCCCGCAGGCGCGGCGGGGTCGGACTGGGGCTGGCGATCGTTCGCACGGTCGCGCAGGCCCATGGCGGCACCGCCGGCGTCGGCAATCTGCCCGGCGGCGGCGCCGACACTTGGCTGGCATTGCCCCAGGCCCCGCAGCTGGCTCCACTGATCCACGACCCCGTCCATACATGACACCAAGCACACCACGCTCAGCAGCGCTCACGAAGGTCCCCGAGGTGACGGCCATCTTCTGGCTGACCAAGGTCCTCACGACCGGAGTGGGTGAGTCCACGTCGGACTTCCTCGTCAAGCAGGTCGGCAAGGGCGGCGCCGTCTTCCTTGGCACGATCGCATTCGCAGCAGCAATCATCTGGCAGTTCAAGACCTCCCGCTACTCGGCCGGCGTCTACTGGCTGGCGGTCGCGATGGTCGCGGTGTTCGGCACGCTCGCCGCCGATGCCGTGCATGTCGGGCTCGGAGTCCCCTACTACGCCTCCAGCACCCTCTATGCGCTGATCCTCGCCGGCATCTTCGTCGTGTGGTACCGGACCGAGGGCACACTGTCGATCCACAGCATCTACACCCCGCGGCGCGAGGTCTTCTACTGGCTCACCGTGCTCGCCACGTTCGCGCTCGGGACAGCCGTCGGTGACCTGACCGCCCGATCGTTTGGCTGGGGATATCTGTCATCCGCGGTGGTGTTCGCCTGTGCGATCGCCGTACCGGCGATCGCCTACTGGCGCACCAATCTCAATCCGATCCTGCTCTTCTGGACCGCGTACGTGCTCACCAGGCCACTGGGCGCATCGTTCGCCGACTGGCTCGGCAAGAACCACGACATCGGCGGCCTCGGCCTCGGCGATGGGACCGTCAGCGTCATCGGCGCGGTGCTGATCGTCGGGCTGGTCAGCTACCTGGCCCGCAACCAGCGGGCGATCTCGCCCGAGCTGCGCCCGCAGCCTCAGGAGTGAGCTCGGCCCCTCCGTGACCGGTCAGGCCGACCGCCGTCCTGCGGGGTAACCGACACCCGGCATGACGCCGCCGTCTGCCCGTGAGTGACAATCACGTGACCGGGCTTTCATGTTGATTTCATCTTCGGGCACTGGTGCTCGCTGGTCACATCGGCGCAACATCCACGGTCACAAACGACCGTACAAATGTGCACCGCCAACTACCAGGAGAAGCCTCCAGATGTCACAGCGCTTCAAGCTCGCCACCGGAGCCGTGATCGCGGCCGCGGTGGCCGGAGCCGCGGTGGTGCCCGCGGCCAGCCTCGCCCACGGCCACGACCAGCGCCACGGCGCCGTCCGGCACGTGCTGCTGATCTCGGTCGACGGTCTTCACCAGTCCGACCTCGATTGGTACGTCGCCCACCACCCGGGCTCGGAGCTTGCGAAGCTCGCCAGGGGCGGCGCCGAATACTCCAACGCACACACGGCCGATCCGTCGGACTCAGACCCGGGCGGGACGGCGCTGATGACCGGCGGCGACCCCCGCGCAACCGGTGTCTACTACGACGTCGAGTACAACCACAACCTGTACGAGGCAGGCACGACGGCGTGTCACGGCCCGACCGGAGCCGACGTCATCTACGACTCACCCGACGACGTCGACGCGACGCAGCTCGACGCCGGCCAGGGTATCCCTGGCCTGCAGAGCGACCCGAGCAAGATCATGCAGATGACCGGCAACCCACAAACGTTGCTGAACCCGGCGACGTTCCCGGTCGACCCGAAGTCCTGCCGGCCGATCTGGCCCCACTCATACCTGAAGGTCAACACGATGTTCGAGGTCGCCAAGGGTGCAGGGCTCCGGACCGCATGGTCGGACAAGCATCCCGTGTACGAGTCCTTCAACGGACCGTCGGGGACCGGGATCGACGACCTGTTCACGCCGGAGATCGACAGCACTGCGATCGAGCCCGACGGGACCCCGTACCCCGGTGACATCAGCTGGACCGGCGACAACGCCGCGACGCGGCAGTACGACTCCTACAAGGTGCAGGCGATCCTGAACGAGATCGACGGCCACGATCACACCGGCACCGGGGCGCGCGTTGGCGTGCCCGCGATTTTCGGGATGAACTTCCAGACGGTCTCGACGGCCGAGAAGCTACTCAGTTCCGAGGCCGTGATCGGCGGCCCGGTTCTGCTCGGTGGCTACCTCCCCGGCACCACCACGCCCGGCCCGTTGCTGAGCAGCGCGCTCGACTACACCAACACGCAGCTGCAGCGGATCGACCAGGAGATCCAGACCAAGGGCATCGCCGATCAGACCGCGATCATGATCACCGCCAAGCACGGCCAATCGCCGCAGGACCCGAACCAGCTGACCCGGATCAAGGACGGCCCGATCATCGATGCGATCAACGCGGCATGGACGGCGGCTCACCCCGGCGCCGGCAACCTGATCGTCGCGGGTACCGACGACGACCTGTGGCAGAGCTACCTGTCAGACCGCTCACAGCAAGCCGCCGACTTCGTCAAGCACTACCTGTGGACGCACCCTGCGACGGGCGTCACTTATAGCGGCGGCACGCGGACCCTTGCCCACTCTGGCCTGGCGAAGATCTACACCGGTAGCGCGGCAGCCCGTTTCTTCGGCGTGCCGACTTCTGATCCTCGCCACCCCGACGTGTTCGGGCGCGTACAGATCGGGGTCGTATACACCGGCGGCACGAAGATCGCCGAGCACGGCGGCGACAACCCCGCCGACCGTGACGTACCGATCGTCGTCTACGCACCCGGCGTGAAGGCCGGGGGATCGGACCGATGGGTGGAGACGACCTCGATCGCACCAACGATCCTCAAGCTGCTCGGCCTCGATCCTCGCGATCTGCAAGCCGTCCAGCAGGAGGGAACGCCTCTCCTCCCCGGCATCCGCTAGGACGCCGGCCAGCCGACCCGCTTCGCCGGGCGCTCCTCGGGGCGCTCGGCGAGCGGTGGGTCACCAGCGGTGGACGCGAGGCGCCTTGATCGCCTCGACCTCGTCCTTGCTGAGGCTCAGGAACACGCCGTCGCTCTCGATCCGCACGACGGCGCCGATCGGGATCGCGATCTCGCGCTTGCCCCACAGATGCCCGTGCTCGAGCACGAAGTGGGCGATCTGCTGGTCGTCATCGACGACGAAACCGTCGATCCGGCCAAGGTGTTCGCCGCCGGACGCGGTCACCGCGCTTCCCCGGCGTAGCTCGACCTCCCCTTTCGGGATCCGGTCCCAGACGACGGGCGCCTTGGAGTCGTATGTGACGGGGCCCAGGCCCGCGTCGATCCCGCCGGGAGCAAAGCTGCCGTAGTAGGGCAGCGCGAACGTCTCGTCGATCCCCACCTCGAATTGGGGATCCTCGACCGGGAACTCGCCGAGACGCAGGTAGGCAGCGTGCTGGACGGGGTCGAGTGCATCGAGCTCGGCGCTCGTGCAGCCGAGCCGCAGCGGGTCGTCGTCCGAGCCGGCGGTCTGCGCCAGCGCGACTGGCACCAGCCGCGCGAGGTCGTGACGGCCTTCGGGCTGCACAACCAGGTGGGTCACGCGGCGCGTCTGCGGATCGATCACGACGTCTGAGAGCTCGCGCTCGACGCCGTCGGCGCAGTGCACGGGCTTGCCGAGCTGAAGTCGTATCGGCGACACGGTCAGCGCAACTCCATCAGGACCCAACGGCTACGCATCATCCGATCGGGATGATCGGGCGGTGACGGCCGCGGGGATCAGCAGCAGCGCCCCGACCAGGAAGCACGCGCCGCCGAACGACGTGCCGGAGTTCGCGATGTGCGCGCTGAGCGGCTCCCCGGTCGATGGCTGCACCAGCGAAGCGATCGCCGAGACCCCGAACGCGACCGACCCGAGCAGGTTGAGCGCGGCGATCTGCCAGTCGGTCGAGTGCCAGCGAACACACCACCAGCGACGACCGATGCTCCAGAACGAGATGCCGCTCGACACCAGGAACGCGACCGAGCCGAACACGTCGGGCGCCCACACGCGCGCGTCGGTCTGATGGGTGGTCAGGTTGTGGCGCAGCGCGGCGAACGTGCTGATGTTGAACAGCACCGTCCCCACGAGCTGGACGAGCGCCGCGATCCGGTCGAGCCGCTGCTGGTGCCTTGCCTCGGCGTACTGCAGACACGCCGCCGCTGTGAAGAAGATCGACCCGACGAAGAATGTGATCCCGATCGCGGGTCTCGAGGTCTGGGCCCATTGCGACGCGATCCCGCCGACCGTGAAGCACGCAGCGCCCAGCACGAACAGGACGGCCATCCACCAGTCGCGCTGGCGTGGACGCCACCAGACGGATTCTGAGGCGCTCACGACCTCGGGACGCTAAACGCGGCGCGCGCCCCGGGAATCACCCGGTTTGGATGACCCCGTCGGTGGCGCCCTCCAGCCGCTTCTCGAACCAGTGGTCGGCAAACGGCTCGTCGTTGAAGGCTGGGACCTCGGTGTATCCGACGGAGCGGTACAGCGCGATCGCCTCGACGAGCGTCCGGTTGGTCTCGATCCGCGCGATCGCTGCGCCGTTGTCGCGCGCGCATGCTTCCAGGCTGGCCAGCATCCGGCGCCCGATGCCCAGGCCCCGCGCGGACTCGGCGACCCACATCCGCTTGATCTCGGCCGGCGCGCCGCCGTGGTGCTTGACGGCACCGCAGCCGATCGGCTCGCCGCGCGCGTACGCGAGGAAGAACGCGCCCGCCGGCGGGACCAGCTCGTGCGGCTCGGCCGAGATGCCCGCGCTCGGGTCATAGCCCGTGTCCGAGCGCCGGTCGAGCTCGGCGTAATACGCCGTCAAGCAGCTCACCGCGTCGCGCGAAGCCGGGTCCGCCTGGCGGACCACGACGGTCGCGGAGGTCAGCAGCCGCTCGACCGTGCGCATCGCCACGACGAGCTGCTCCTGATGGCGAGCATCAAGGCCCGCAAGGATCGCCGCGGCCTGCTCGTCGCTGCGGCGGTCGATCAGTGCCCGCTCGCGGATCCCCGCCGGCGTGAGCCGTGCCACACGGATCCGCCGGTCGGTCGCCGCGACGTCGACGCGCACGAGGCCGTCGGCCTCCAGCGCGCGCAACAGCCGGCTCGCATGCCCGGAGTCAAGCCCGAGGCGCGCTCTCAGCGAGCGGACCTGGCAGCCCTCGACCCCGATCTCCCAGAGCATTCGCGACTGGCCGAGTGGTCTGTCGCGATCAAGAAACCGATCGTTGAGCGCCCCGACCCGCTGCGTGACCGTCCGGTTGAACCGGCGAACGTCGGCCACCATCGCATCGGGCATTCTCTGATTTTAGTCAGATATTCAGCGCGAACGCAATCACGTCAAGCGCGGGCACGTCCGCGTCGCGCAGCACGACGACGGCGAGGCGTCGGCTGCCGGCGTCCCACTCGAGCTCGAAGAACGGGCAGCAGGATCGCTCCGTAGCCACGGCCTGCTCCACAAGCCCGTCGGGCACGGCGCGACCTACAACGAGCTCGACGCTCATCGGGCTGGCGCGCCGTCCCGTGCTCCCGCTCCCGATCGCCCGGTAGCGCTCGAGCTGGGCCCGCAGGTCGCCGTCGCTCAACGAGCATGATCCGGACGCCATCGGCAGCGGTTTCACTGACGCGATCGTAGCTCGCGCCAGCTACCGGTCACATTTGCTCGCCGCGATCCGTCATAGAGGCAAAACCTCGATTTCGGAGATCCTGATGACACCTCCAACCTCGTTGCTCGCGACGCGCCAGGGCAAGCTGACGCTGGCGCTGCTGTGCTCGGTCGCGTTCCTCGACTTTGTCGACGGGTCGATCGTCAACATCGCGCTGCCGTCGATCCGCCGAGCGCTGCATTTCTCGGTTGCGGGCCTGCAGTGGGTACCGAGCGGCTACCTGTTGACCTACGGCGGCGCGATGCTGCTCGGCGGGCGTGCCGCCGACCTCGTCGGCCGGCGCCGCGTGCTCGTCGCGGGAACGGTGCTGCTCGGCGTCTCGTCGCTCGTCGGTGGGCTCGCGCAGACCGCAGGCGTGCTCGTCGGCGCCCGCCTCGCGCAGGGTCTCGGCGCAGCGCTGATGCTGCCCGCCGCGCTCTCGATCCTGACGACCACGTTCAAGGAGGGCAAGGATCGCAACACCGCGATCGGGATCTGGGGAGCAACGGGCGGCCTGGCGTCAGCCGCCGGCGTGCTGCTTGGTGGGCTGCTGACGCAGGGACTCGGCTGGCGCTGGGTGATGTTCGTCAACCCGCTGGCGGCCCTGCTAGTGCTGGTGGCGATCTTCCGGGTGATCCGCCCCGACGGGCGGCCGTCGCGGATCGAGAACTTCGACTCACGCGGGGCGGTGCTCGTGACCACCGGGATGCTGCTGCTGGTATACGCGCTCGTCAACGCCCCGACGGTCGGATGGAGCACCGCGCGCACGATCGTCGAGCTCGCCGGCGCGCTGGCGTTGCTGGCCGCGTTCGTCGTCAACGAGCAGCGCGCGAAGAACCCGCTTGCGCCGTTGTCGATCTTCCGGATCAACGGCCTCGCGTTCGCCGACGCGACCCAGCTGATCGCGTTCGCGGGCTTCCTGGCGATGTTCTTCTTCCTGACGCTGTACATGCAGAACGTGCTTGGCTACTCGCCGATCCAGACCGGGCTCGCATATCTCCCCGTGTGCTTCGCGATCGGTGGCGCCGCCGCCGCGTCGTCGCAGCTGCTGGCGCGTGTCGGGACCCGGCCGCTGATCGTCGCGGGGTCGCTGACCGCGGCCGCCGGCGTCTACTGGCTCTCACGGATCCCGGTTGACGGCTCTTACCTGAGCGACCTGCTCCCGGGGATGATCGTCATGTCGATCGGCTTTGGCCCGGTGTTCGTGGCGGTCACGACCGCCGCCAACGCCGGTGTGCCCGCCGACAAGGCCGGGCTCGCCGCGTCGCTGCTCAACGCCTCCCAGCAGCTCGGCGGGGCGCTCGGCCTGGCGATTTTCACGGCACTTGCCACGAGCCACACGCAGCACCTGCTCGCGACCGGCACCGGCCCGGCGCAGGCGCTGACCTCGGGCTGTCATCGCGCACTGCTCGCGAGCAGCCTGTTCATCCTCGCGGCGGCCGCAATCGGTCTGCGTGCGACCGACACCCGCGGCGAGCCAGAGCAGGCCGCAGCTCCAGTGCCGGTGGGAGCGTGACGATGTCAGACCGCGACTGGTTGGCGGAGCGCTTCGAGCAGCACCGGCCTCAGCTGCGAGCCGTCGCTTACCGGATGCTCGGCTCGCTTGGCGAGGCCGACGACGCGGTCCAGGAGGCGTGGCTGCGCCTCAGCCGCGCCGATGCCGGCGAGGTGCAGAACCTCGGCGGGTGGCTGACGACGGTCGTCGGGCGCGTGTGCCTGGACATGCTGCGCATGCGCCGGGCGCGACCCGAGCAGCCGGTCGGCGCCTACGTGCCCGAGCCGATCGTCAGCCGCGAGAACGGCGTCGACCCCGAGCACGAAGCGCTGCTGGCCGACTCCGTCGGGCTCGCGCTGCTGGTCGTGCTCGAGACGCTCGCGCCGCCCGAGCGACTCGCGTTCGTGCTCCACGACATGTTCGCCGTGCCGTTTGACGAGATCGCTCCGATCGTCGGCCGCTCGCCGGCCGCTGCGAGGCAGCTCGCGAGCCGCGCGCGGCGTCGCGTTCGCGGCCAGACTCCGACGCCCGACGCCGACCTCGCGCGCCAGCGTGAGGTCGTCGACGCGTTCGTCGCGGCGGCGCGCGAAGGCGATTTCGACGCGCTGCTGGCGGTGCTCGACCCAGACGTCGTGCTCCGCGCCGACCGTGGGGCGGTCCCGGCCGGTGCGTCGGTGATTCTCCGCGGCGCCCAGGCGGTCGCCGAGAACGCGCAGTCGTTCGCGCACCTCGGGCCGTTCGGGCGGCCGGCGCTCGTCAACGGCGCCGCCGGGATGGTCGTGGCCCCTCACGGCCGCCCGTTCGCCGTGATGGGCTTCACCGTCTCCGACGGCAGGATCGTCGAGATCGACGTGCTCGCCGACCCGGCTCGCCTGAAACGGCTGGACCTGACGATGCTCGACGGCTGACGCGGCCGCTCAGTTGCCGTAGTCGTAGAAGCCGCGGCCGGTCTTGCGGCCGTGGTGGCCCGATACGACCATCCGCTTGAGCAGCGGCGGTGGCGCGTACTCGTCGCGCTTGAACTCCTCATAGAGCGAGACGCAGACCGCGTAGAGGACGTCGAGGCCGATGAAGTCACACAGCGTCAGCGGGCCCATCGGGTGCCCACAGCCGAGCTTCATCCCCTCATCGATGTCCTCGCGGCTGGCGAACCCGTCCTCGTACATCCGCACGCCGGCCATCAGGTACGGGACCAGCAGCATGTTGACGATGAAACCGGAACGGTCCTTGGTGCGGATCGCGTGCTTGCCGATCGCGCGCGCGAACTCCTCGGCGTCGGCGACCGTCTCCTCGGAGGTCTCAAGCGCGACGACGACCTCGACGAGCTTCATCACCGGCACCGGCGAGAAGAAGTGCAGGCCGAGCACGCGGTCGGGTCGCTGCGTCCACGCCGCCAGCTCAGCGATCGGGATCGACGACGTGTTCGACGCCAGGAAGCGGGCATCGGGAAGCTCGGCGTCGAGGCGCTTGAACAGCTCGCCCTTGATCCGCGCGTCCTCGGTGATCGCCTCGACCACCGCGTCGGCCTGACCGAGGTCCTCGAACTGCGTCGTGTAGCTGATTTGCGACGCCCGCTCCTCGGCGTCCTCGGCGCTTAGCCTGCCGCGCCCGACCGACTTCTGCAGCGCGGCGGCATGCATCTCGCGCGAGCGCTCGAGCGGCGCCTGCGAAGGCTCATAGATCAGGACGTGCTTGCCGGCCGCGGCGCTCGACTCCGCGATCCCGGAGCCCATGAACCCGGCACCGACTACACCGACGACAGACACATCCATCGCATCCTCCTTGGTCGCTTTAAGCACCAATTGTGCTGCTGAGCGAGTTCTCTCACCCGGACTGGGTGATGCCCGCTCAAAACGGGTGGCCGAGCATCGTAGGGCCGGGCAACTCAGTCTGCGCGACGATCAAGCGGTTCCCGATCGGCAAGAGCAAGACGCTGCACGTCGCGCGGATCGTCGCACCCAGGCGGCCGCCCCCCGGGCTAGCGGCTCAGTCGCTCGATCCCGGCCCACAGCCGCCGGCGGTCGGTTTCGCTCTCCGACGTCCACGGCAGCAGATGAGTCGGCCGGCGCGTCCGGTCAAACCAGAACCCGCCCGACTCGGTGGCCGCACGCGGAGCGGCGGCGAGCCAGACGATCGTGTCCGCTCCCTGCTCGGGAGTGCGTAGCAGCGGGCCGACGAGCCGGCGAAAACCTGGCAGCGAATCGCGAAGCCCCGGCGTATCGACCCAGCCCGGGTGCATCGCGTTGACGACCACACCGGTGTCTGCAAGCCGCTGCGCCCACAGCTCCGACAGCACGACCTGCACCCGTTTGCTGCGCGCGTACGCGGCCGCGCCTCGGAACCGGCCGTGTGCGCTCTGCAGATCGTCGGTCGCCAGCCGCTGGGTGTACATGCCTCCGGAGGACACGTTGACGACGCGCGCCGGCGCACTCGCCTGGAGCGCCCCAACCAACAGCTTGGTCAGCAGGAACGGGCCGACGACGTTGGTCGCAAGCGTCAGCTCGATCCCATCGCGCGACAGCTTGCGCTCGTGCGTGAGCACGCCGGCGTTGTTGACGAGCACGTCCAGGCGTGGGCACTCAGCGGCGAACCGCTCCGCGAACCCACGCACCGAGCGATGCTCTGAGAGGTCGCAGATCCCGACTTTGAGCCGGTCGCGTCCGGTCCGCTGCGCGATCCGCGCGAGCGCGTCCTCGCCGCGCTCGCGATTGCGTGCGAGCAGCCACACGGTCGCGCCGAGCCGGGCAAGCCCGGCGGCAGCAGCCTCCCCCAGTCCCGACGTGGCGCCGGTCACAAGCGCGACCTTGCCGTCCATCGGCGCGAGCTCGGACTGATCCCACCGGCGGCTTCGCAGCTCGTAGCCGAGCTTCGTGTAGCTCACGCTGCGCCGCCGCGCGCGACTCCGAGCGCCGCGGTGCGAGCCCCCGCCGCGGCGCTCGCGCGCCACCGCGGTTTGACGAGCAGCAACTGCACGTCGCAGATCCGCCGCTCCGCAAACCCCGCCTCGCAGTAGGCGAGATACAGGGTCCACAGTCGCTGGAAGCGCTCGTCATAGCCGTGGCCGGCGAGCTCGGGCAGGCTCCCGACGAACTGCCGGCGCCAGTGCCGCAGCGTTTCCACGTAGTGGGCGGTGATGTCCTCCAGGTCGACTGCCTGCATGTCGGTGTCGCGCGCGACGCTGCGCGTGATCACCTCAAGCGACGGCAGGCACCCTCCGGGAAAGATCCGCGTGTTGATGAACGACTTCGCGGCCTTCTCGACCTCATAGGCCCGGTCGTCGATCGTGATCGCCTGAAGCAGCATCGCTCCATGCGGCGTCAGCAGCTCAGAGCATTTGGAGAAGAACGCTCCGAAGTGCCGCCAGCCGACCGCCTCGATCATCTCGATCGACACGAGCTTGTCGTAGGAGCCGGTGAGGTCACGGTAGTCCTGCATCAGCACCGTGACCCGGTCCTCGAGCCCGGCCCGCCGCACCCGCGCGGTCGCCACTTCGTGTTGCTCGCGCGAGATCGTCGTGGTCGTGACGTGACAGCCACGAGTCGCCGCCGCGTGCACCGCGAGCGCGCCCCACCCCGTCCCGATCTCGAGCAGGCGGTCGCCGGGACCCAGCTCGAGCTTCTCGCAGATCAGCTCGAGCTTTGCCAGCTGCGCCTGCTCGAGCGTCTCGTTTCCGTCCTCGAAGACCGCGCACGAATAGCTGAGCGTCGGGTCGAGCATCCGCCCGAACAGCTCGATGCCGAGGTCGTAGTGAGCCGCGATGTCTCGACGCCGGCGCGCCCGAGTGCTCCGACCGATCAGGAGACCGAGGGCCCGCGCCGGGATCACGAGCGGCGCGATCCTGGCGCGCAGGCGATCCAGCCGCGGGGCGTTGAACGCCGCGAGGCGGATCAGCGCGACGAGATCGGGCGAGACCCACAGGCCCTGTTCGAAGGCCTCGGCGAGGCCGCGCGAGCCGCGCAGCAGGAGCATCCGCCAGACGCGCGGATCGCGCAGCTCGACGGTCGCTGCCGGCGGCCCGCTGCCGAACCGGTGTCGCCTGCCTTGCTCAACGACGACGAGGCTTCCGGCGCCGATCCTTGCAAGCAGCCGGCACCCGATCAGCCGGCAGACCGCGACGATCATGCCGCCCCCGTCCCTGGTCGCGCGCGACTCGGATGAGGATGAACCCGCGCGCCTGCGAGCTTCAGTCCGAGCGCACGGCCGTAGATCAGCGCGAGCAACCGCACGGTGGCCAGCGGATAGCGAAGCGCCAGCTTCCGAGTGGCTGCGCCGGTGAGCTCGCGCCGCACCATCGATAGCGTCGCGTCGAACACGGGAGCGTCGGCGCGTCGACTCTCCATGTGCACCGACAGCGTCGGGCCGGGAGTGGTGGCGCGCGCGCCGTAGGTGAGGTCCATCGGCAAGAACGGCGACACGTGCATCGCCTTGGCGACGGTCGCATCGAGCACCGGCGAGCGTTCGGCGCCCGGTTGCAGCACGTACGCGTGACGCTCCCCCCACGGGGTGTTTGTGACCTCAGTCAGGATCGCGTCCACACGCCGGCCGTCGGGCGACACGCAGTAGTAGAAGCTCACCGGGTTAAAGCAATGTCCCCACGAGCGAACCTGCGTGAGCAGCCGGATCGGCCCGGCGGGACGGAGGCCGACGCGGTCGGCGATCGTGTCGCGCACCGCGTCGGCGAGCGGCACGTCAGCGTCGCCGTGGTAGTCGCGCCGGCGAAAGCGCAGCAGCCCTGGGCCAGGGGCGAGGAGCCGGCCTCCGAGCAGCTCGGGAAGCTCGTCGAGGTCGAGGTAGAACAGCGCGAGCCGGTGGCAGAACTCGCGGCGCGGCTGCATCCGCCGGTGGCGGATCGTGCCCTCGTAGATGCAGCTCGCGGTCACAGCCGCGCTCCGAACCGCGACGCCACGCGGAGGGCGCTCGAGACGCCGTCCTCGTGAAACCCCCAGCCCCAGTAGGCCCCGCAGAAGCTGGTGCGGTTGTGGCCGCTGATCTCCTGCGCCCGCTCCTGGGCCTTGATGCCGTCGCCGGTGAACACGGGATGCTCGTAGGTGATCTCGCGTAGCACCTTGTCGGGGTCGATCTCGGCGTTGCGATTGAGCGTCACGCACAGCTGCACGTTGGTGCGCAGCGACTGCAGACGGTTCATGTGGTACGTGACCGTCGTACGGTCGCCTGGGCGCTCGAGCAGGTGGTAGTTCCAGCTCGCCCACGCTCTGCGGCGGCGCGGCAGCAGCTTGGCATCGGTGTGCAGGACCACGTCGTTGCGCTGGTAGGGGATCGATCCGAGGATCGCGCGCTCGCGATCGCTTGCGTCGGCGAGCAGCGCCAGTGCCTGGTCTGAGTGCGTCGCGAGCACGACCTCGTCGAAGCGCTCGGGTTCGCAGCCCCGCGCCCTGACGAGCACGCTGTCGGCGGTGCGCGTCACCGACTCGACCGGGGTACGAAGCCGCAGCCGTTGCCCGAACGGCCGCGTCAGCGCCTCGACGTACCGAGCGGACCCGCCGCGGACCGTTCGCCACCGTGGCCGGTCGCGGAGCGACAGGATGCCGTGGTTGTCGAAGAACTCGGCGAGGAAGCGCGCCGGAAAGCTCCAGCGCAGGCTGGGGTCGGCCGACCAGACCGCCGACACCTGAGGCACGATCAGCCGCTGTACGAACGCCTCGGAGAAACCCTGGCGGTCGAGCCAGGCGCCGAGCGAGATGTCGTTGCCCGGCTGCGCGATCAGCTCGCGCGCGGCGCGGTTGAACCGCGCGAGGTCGGCGAGCATCCGATGAAACCACGGCGTCACCAGGTGCGCACGCTTGGCGAACAGGCCATTCGGCGAGGCGCTGGAGTACTCGAAGTCGCCACTCGTGTCGCTGACGCTGAAGCTCATCGTCGAGGGCTGGGACGGGACGTCGAGCCGACGGAGCAGCCGTTCGAAGCCGGGGTAGTTGCGGTCGTTGAAGACGATGAAGCCGGTGTCGACGTCGAGCGTCTCGTCGGCGGTGTCGACGCGGACGGTGTGCGTGTGGCCGCCGGCGTAGTCGCCGGCCTCGAACACGGTCAGTTCGTGCTCGCGATGCAGCAGATGCGCCACGGCCAGGCCGGAGATGCCGGCGCCGACGATCGCGATCCTCATCGAGGCAGTCCGAGGTCGTGGTGACGGGTCACGAACATGATTCGCGTCCAACGGCGATCTGGATCACTGGGCGGAGAGGTACGCGAGCATCCGGTGGGCTTGCCTGACCGCGGTGCGCAGCTCCGGCGAGGCCGGTGCGGGCGGCTCCCATGGCGCGGTCGCGAGCAGCGCGGCGACATCGGGGGCCAGCGGCTCGATCAGCTCCGCGGCGATCGCGACCGCGTTGTCGGCCACGTCGGCTTCGGGTGACCACAGCACCTCGAAGCGCCGCTCGCGGTCGGCCACATCGGCGGTCGCCGGGATCTCCCACGCCGCGAGCGTGGCCGCGCTCCGCGGTGCCCGGACGACGATCGCCCACTCGCGTGCGAGCGCGTGCTCGCGCCCGATCGGCACCTCGACCGGGGCGCGCGCCGGACGCCGCAGCCGCTGAAAGTCCGCCAGCGCGACCGCCACCCGTGCGGTTCGCGCCAGCTCGCGCCAGCGCCGCGCCGATTGCCGGTAGAAGCTCGCGGTCTGGAAGCTTCCGATCACGGTGCCGGTGTCCGCCCCGGCGCAATGCTCGTCTTCGATCGCGCGCGAGAGCGCGAGCAGCGCAGGCTTGCTCAGCAGCATTGGCTGTAAGTCGGGCCGGCGCTCAGCGAGCCCAGCAAAGATCGAGGCGGGCGCCGCCGTCCGAGCGGAGAGCGTGCGTTCGATAGCCGCGACAAGCGACAGTCCCTCCTCGCGTCGCGCGATCACGGCGCGCACGAGCTCGACGTCGTCGTCGCTGTAGCGACGATGACCACCCGCCAGTCGCGCCGGCACCGGAAACCCGTGGCGCGCCTCCCACATCCTCAGCGTCGCGGCGGGGACGCCGGTGCGGTCAGACAGCTGCGAGCTGGTCAGGCCGGTGCTCGATCTGCTGCTTGCCGGCGCCATTGTCGGGTAGGGTACATGTTGTGCAAGAAAACTCAACAGAGCGTTATAGTCGGCTGATGGCACGCAAGGGATCCCGGTCGTGCGCGTAGTCGTAACCGGCGCAACCGGCGTGATCGGCAGCCATGCCGTGAAGGCGATGCTCGCGCGCGGTGACCAGGTGATCGCGCTGACCCGCGACCTGGATCGCGGGCGCAACGCCCTCGGCGGCCGCGTCGAGCTGCATGCGTGGGCAACCCCCCAGCGGGCGCCGGCGCCCGCCGACGCGTTGCGCGACGCCGACGCGGTGCTGCACCTGCTCGGCGAGCCGATCGCCCAGCGCTGGAGCGCAGACGCCAAGCGCGAGATCCGTGACTCGCGCGTGCTCGCGACCCGGTCACTCGTCGCAGGCATCGTGTCGCTGGAGCCCGAGCACCGCCCCCGCGCGCTCATCTCGCAGTCGGCGACCGGCTACTACGGGCCACGCGACGCCGAACCCGTCGACGAGACAGCCGCGGCGGGCACCGACTTCCTCGCCGAGGTCACCGAGGCCTGGGAGCGGGAGGCTGCGGCTGCCGGTGACGCCGGCCTCAGGGTCGTGACCACCCGGACCGGCGTTGTGCTGTCGCCCCACGGCGGCGCGCTGGAGAAGATGCTGCCGCCGTTCAAGCTCGGCGTCGGGGGCCCGGTCGCCGGCGGTCGCCAGTACGTGCCGTGGATCCACCTCGACGACGTCGTCGGGGCGATGCTGCAGTGCGTCGACGACGACCGCGCGACCGGCGCCGTCAACCTCACCGCGCCCGATCCGGCGACAAACGCCGAACTCTCGCGCGCGCTTGGACGCGCCTTGCACCGGCCCGCGGTCCTACCGGTCCCGGGGCTGGCGCTGCGCCTGCTCTACGGCGAGATGGCAACGATCGTGCTGACCGGCCAGCGCGCGGTGCCGGCGCGCCTGCGCGAGCTTGGGTACGAGTTTCGCTACCCCGAGCTCGAGGCTGCGCTGCGCGACGTCCTGGATGGATGATCGATGGTCCACCGGCTCGAGCGCGAACAGCTCATCGATGCATCGAGCGATGAGGTGTTCGCCTTCTACTCGCACGCACGCAACCTCGAGGCGCTCACGCCTCCGTGGCTGCGCTTCGAGGTGCTGACGCCCGAGCCGATCGAGATGCGTCCGGGGACGCTGATCGAATACCGGCTGCGGCTCCATGGGCTGCGGTTGCGGTGGGTCTCGCGGATCGAGGAATGGGAACCCGGCCGGCGGTTCGTGGACCGTCAGCTTCGCGGCCCCTACAGGCTGTGGCGCCATCTGCACGAGTTCGACGCGCGTCCCGAGGGCACGCTCGTCCGCGACACGGTCGACTACGCGCTGGCGCTCGGCCCATTCGGCGATCTGGCGGATGCGGCGTTCGTCCGCCGCGACCTCGACCGGATCTTCGACTTTCGCCGCGACCAGATCGCGCGGCTGCGGGGCGCCGGCGCGTTCGCGGCCTGATGAGCGTCGCGCTCTGGTGGCTGCGCCGCGACCTGCGGCTGACCGATCAGCCGGCGCTCGCTGCCGCGTCGGCCGCCGACCGCGTCATCCCGGTGTTCTGCCTCGACCGACGGCTGCTGGGCGGCCGTCACCGCTCCGGAGCGCGGACGCAGTTCCTGCTCGAGTGTCTGCGCGATGTCGATCGCTCACTGCGATCCCGCGGCAGCCGGCTCGTGATCGCCGACGGCGACCCCGCGCGCGAGCTGGCGCGGCTGGCGGCGGATGTGCGCGCCGAGTCGGTCCACGCCTGTGCCGACGTCGGGCCCTACGCGCGGCGCCGGGACGATGCCGCGCGCCGAGCGCTGCGCGAAGCGGGCGCCGAGCTCTGCCTCCACCCCGGGCTGTTCGCGATCGACGATCCAAGCTCGGTTCGCACCCGCGAGGGCCGCCCGTACACGGTGTTCACGCCCTACTACCGCGCGTGGTCACAGGCGCGGCGCCGGAAACCGGTCGCGCCTGCGAGCCCGCTGCCGCCGCTGCCGTCACGCGTTCGCGTCGGGCGGATCCCGACGCTCGATGCGCTCGGCCTGCACCAGCCGCTGAGCGAGCCGAGCCCCGGTGGTGAGGGCGCCGGCCGGGCGCTGCTCGACTCGTTCCTCGCCGCGGGCGTGGGGCGTTACGACGAGCGTCGTAACGTGCTCGCCCAGCGCGGGACCTCATCGCTGTCGCCGTACCTGCACTTCGGCTGCGTGTCGGCGCGCGAACTCGAGCAGGCGTTGCCACACGGGTCTGGCGCCGACGAGCTTCGCCGCCAACTGTGCTGGCGCGACTTCTACGCGCAGGTGCTGCAGGCGTTTCCGCGCAACGCCCGATCAGAGCATCAGCAGCGCTATCGCGGCACGCTGCGATGGAGTCGCGCGCGCCGGCGGTTCGACGCCTGGCGCGACGGCCGGACCGGGTATCCGATCGTCGACGCGGCGATGCGCCAGTTGCGGCGCGAGGGATGCATCCACAACCGCGGACGACTGATCGCCGGCTCGTTTCTGACCAAGGACCTGGGAATCGACTGGCGCTGGGGGGAGCGGTGGTTCATGGAGCTGCTGCTCGACGGCGACGAGGCGAGCAACAACGGCAACTGGCAGTGGATCGCGTCGGTCGGCGTCGATCCGCAGCCGCCGGCACGCCGGATCCTCAGCCCCATGCGTCAGCAGCAGCGCTTCGACCCCGCCGGCGACTACGTGCGCCGCTACGTGCCCGAGCTCGGACGCGTCCCAGACGAGTACCTCGCGCAGCCGTGGACGATGCCGCCGGACGTGCAGCGCGCCGCCAGCTGTCAGATCGGGCACGACTATCCGGCCCCGATCGTCGACCACGCCCAGGCCCGACTCGAGGCGCTCGCGCGCTATCGCGCGGCGCGCTGAGAGATCAGTTCAGGTAGCGCTCTACCGTGCCGGGGTCGCGCAACTGCGCACTGTCGGGGTCCTGACCCGCGTCGCGCAGCGCTCGCCGCTGGCGCAGGTAGTCCCACAACTGGTCGAGCTCGATCCGGATTGCATCGAGCCGCCGCGCGTCGTCGGCGACCTTCTCGTTGGCGTCTGCCTCGGCGGCTTCGCTCTCGTCGCGGCGAAGCTTGCGCTCCTCCTGCTCGAGCTCTTCGATCGCCGCCTGCACCTGCTCGTCACTCAGGGATTTGGCCATGCGCGGAATCCTAGGCGGTTCGGGGACGGGTTGGCGGTGGGCGTAAACTCTGGTCCTGTGAGCACGGGCGCGCGTGAGCACGGCAGCATCTCCCGCGAGGACGCGGCCGGTCAGTCGGTGCGCGACGTGATGTACCTCCAGCCCAAGACGCTGCCGGCTGCGACGACCGTCGGCGAGCTGCGTGAGCAGTTCCAGCGCCGCCGCGGCCTGCGCACGGCGCTGATCACCGACGGCGACGAGTTCCTCGGCGCGATCGGCCGCGACGATCTCGACCCGTCGGCCGACGACGACGAGCCGGCGGCCAACTACGCGCGACGCGACATCGCGGCGATCGGGGGCGACGAGCCGGCGCAGGCGGCGCTCGAGCGACTTGACAACGGCGAGCGCGGGCATCGGCTTGTGGTCCTGTCAGACGACGGGCAGACGCTGCTCGGCCTCATCTGCCTGAACTCGGCGCGCACCCACTTCTGCCTGGACGCGCGCTAGTCCGCGTCGACGCCGAACCACGCGGTCGCGTCCGATGGGACGTGACCGTCATCGGTGAGCGGCACGCTGCACAGCAGCGCGTGTGACCCGGCGGGCGGCGCCAGCGGCTCGGGGCCGAGATTCACAACGCACGCGAACCCGGGCTCGCGGCCGAACGCAACAGCGCCGGCCGGCATCTCGAGCCACTTCAGAGTCCCGTCGCCGAGCGCCGGATGCTCTCGCCGCAGCGCCAGCGCGCGGCGATAGAGCTCGAGCATCGAGCCCTGCTCACCGGTCTGCGCCTCGACCGTCAGGTCCGCCCACGACGCCGGCTGAGGCAGCCACGGCGGCGCGCTCGAGCCGTTCGGACTGAACCCGAACGGCGGCCGGCGTCCTGACCACGGGATCGGAACCCGGCAGCCGTCGCGCCCGCGCAGCGTCCGGCCCGACTGCTCCCAGCCGGGATCTTGGAGCACTTCCTCGGGCAGGTCCTCGACCTCGGCCAGCCCCAGCTCTTCGCCCTGGTAGACGTAGGCGCCGCCTGGGAGCGCCAGCATCAGCAGCGCCGCCGCTCGGGCTCGCCGGAGCCCGAGCTCGAAGTCGGCCGGGAGGCCGAGCAGGTCGTCGAGATGGCGCAGCTCCCTGCGCCCCTGGGGCCGGGCGTAGCGCGAGACCTCGCGAACGGTGTCGTGGTTTGAGAGGACCCACGTGGGCGGCGCACCGACGCCGGCGTGAGCTGCGAGCGCCGACTTGATCGACGCTCGCATCGGCTCCGCCTGCCAGGGCGCCAGCAAGAAGTCGAAGTTGAACGCGGTGTGCAGCTCGTCGTCACGCAGGTAGCGCGCGAGCCGGTCCGGGCTGTGCACCCAGGCCTCGGCGACGAACACCCGCGGGTCGTCGTAGGTGTCGGCCAGCGCGCGCCAGTTGCGGTAGATCTCGTGCACCTCGTCGCGGTCCCAGTGCGGATGGTCGACCGGGTCGGAGTTGACCGGCGGCCATGCGATCGAGCCGACGTCGGGAAGCCCCTGCGCCTTGGCGAGCCCGTGGGCGACATCGATCCGGAAGCCGTCCACGCCCAGGTCAAACCAGAAGCGCATCGTCTCGTCGAACTCGGCATGCACCTCCGGATTGGTCCAGTCGACATCTGGCTGCTCGGGCGCGAACAGATGCAGGTACCACTGGCCGGGAATGCCGTCGGCCTCGTCCACCCGCGTCCATGCTGGGCCGCCGAAGTTGCTCTGCCAGTCGTTCGGGCGCTCGTCACCGCCCGGGCCGCGGCCGTCGCGGAAGATGAACCGGGCGCGCTCGCGCGATCCGGGCGCCCCCGCGAGCGCCTGCTGAAACCACGCGTGCTGGTCTGAGACGTGGTTTGGGACGATGTCGAGCAGTACCCGAAGCCCGAGCTCGTGTGCCTCGCCGATCATCGCCCCGGCTTCGTCGAGCGTGCCGAACACCGGCTCGATCGCGCGGAGGTCTGACACGTCGTAGCCGGCGTCCTTCATCGGCGACGGATACCAGGGGTTGATCCACAGCGCGTCGACGCCGAGCTCGGCCAGATACCCCAGCCGGGAGCGCAGCCCAGCGATGTCGCCGATCCCGTCTCCGCCGCCGTCGGCAAAGCTGCGGATGTAGACCTGATAGATGACGGCGCTGCGCCACCATGGGTCGTTGCGTGGCTGTGGCGACGCGCTGTTCATGGTTGTGGCATCGCCTACCCGCGGTGGTCAGAGGCTGTTCGAGATGACGGAACAGCTCCGAGGCTAGCTGTCAAAGCTTGTACTCACGCAGGCCGCCCCAGTACTGCCGCGCGCACCACCGCTCGACGCGCCACAACACGAGCGCGACCGACGCCATCAGGACGCCGTAGCCGGCAAGCCCGCCGAACGCCGAGCCGACGACCGGCACTAGCGCCATCAACCAACACCATACGGCGATCCATACGAGCGGCCGCCATGGGAGGTTCCACTTGCGACGGCGCGGCGGCGGCTCGGGCTCGGCATCCGACGGCTCCCAACCACTGTCGTGAATCAGCCCAAGCACCAGCACGCCACCTGCAACGGTAACACTCGTCGTGCGCTGCGCCAGCGCGGTTAATCAGCTGTGTCGCCGCCGGCGGCAGGCCGGCGCCAGAGCGTCGAGCCGTCGGCGGCGGTGTCGCTGTCGGCGAGTCCCGCCGCCGACAGCCTGGCGAGCGCTTCGCGGAACGCGTCGTACGGAACCAAGCCGATCCGCGTCAGCGTCCCGTACCCGATCCGGTCGTAGAGCTCGGATGTACTGGCCGGCTCGCTGCTGAGCGCAGCGAGCAGCTCCGAATCGCGCGACATGCCACAACCGTACCCGCCTCGATCTCACAAGCTTGTTGTCGCTGGACTCGAGCAAGCTGCACTTCTTCGACAGTGAGTCGGGCGAGGCGTTCACCTACAGACGCTGATCGTCAGTACCCTCCCGACTCCCCGAGCTCATGAAGGAGACCCGATGGGTTTTGACCAATATCACGAGCCCCCCGGTGAGCTGCCGGCCGCGACCCGGACGTTCGCGCGGTTGTGCGCGTCCCTGACCGAGGAAGCTGAGGCGATCGGCTGGTACGAGCAGCGGCTCGCCGTCGAGCAGGATCCCGAGGCGCTTGCGGTGATGCGCGACGCGCAGGGAGAGGAGTTCAAGCACTTCGCGATGGACCTCGAGTTTCTCCTGCGGCGCACGCCCGTGTGGCGCGAGATCGCGCAGGGGATCTTGTTCAAGGCCGGCGACATCGTCGAGCACGGCGAGGAAGCAGAGGCCGAAGCGATGGAGGGTGATTCCAGCGGATCGGAGGGCGCCTACCAGACCGGCTCGCTCGGGATCGGCAGCCTCAGGAGCGTGGCCTGATGAACCATCTGCTCAGGTCACACGCACCGATCTCCGACGGGGTCTGGAAGGAGCTCGACGAGGAGGCAACCTCGCGGCTGAGGCCGGCGCTCGCGGCGCGCAAGCTCGTCGACTTCTCCGGCCCACTCGGCTGGGAGTACTCGGCTACCACGCTCGGCCGCGTCACCGCACTGGATTCGGCGCCGTGCGATGGAGTCGCCGGACAGCAGCGGCGCGTACTGCCGCTCGTCGAGGCGCGGGCCGACTTCGAGCTCTCGCGCTCGGAGCTGCGCGACGCCGACCGCGGCGCGCAGGACGCTGACTACGAGCCACTCGACAAGGCCGCCCACCAGATCGCGGTCGCCGAGAACGCCGCGGTGTTCCACGGCTGGAAGGGCGCGATCGAGGGGATCGCGGAGTGCACCCCGCACGACAAGATCGCGCTCGGCGAGGACACGGCCGCCTATCCGCGCGCGGTCGCGGCCGCCGTCGAACGGCTGCTGTCGGCCGGGATCACCGGCCCGTACGGGCTGGCGCTCGGTGGCGAGCAGTACCGGCTCGTCACCGAGACCGCCGAGCACGGCGGCTACCCGCTGCTCGACCACCTGCGCAAGATCCTTGAAGGCCCGCTCGTCTGGGCCCCGGGGGTCAAAGGCGCGGTCGTCGTCAGCCTGCGCGGCGGCGACTTCCTGTTCGAGTCCGGCCAGGACCTGTCGATCGGCTACGACTCACACGACGCCGAGGTCGTGCGGCTCTATCTGGAGCAGAGCTTCAGCTTCCACGTCGCCACGCCGGAGGCGGCGGTCGCGCTCACCGTCTAGCGTCTCGAGCGGCTACACGGCGAGCACGAGCTTGCCGATGTTCTCGCCTTCGAACAGCTTCAGGAACGTCTCGGGGAAGGCAGGGATGCCGCCCTCGACGATGTGCTCGCGCGAGACGAGCTTGCCGTCGCGCAGCCATCCCGCGAGCTCGGCGATCGCCTGTCCGTAGCGGTCGGCGTAGTCGAACACGAGAAAGCCGGTCATCGTCGCGCGCGCGGCAATCATCGCGAGGTAGTTGGCGGGACCGCGCGGGCGCTGCTCGTTGTATTGCGAGATCCCGCCGCAGAGCGCGATCCGCGCCCCTCGCGCGAGCCGTGTCAGCGCCGCGTCGAGCACGTCGCCGCCGACGTTGTCGAAGTACACATCGATCCGGTCGGGCGTGTGCTCGCGCAGCCCGCGCCGGACGTCGTCGGCCTTGTAGTCGATCGCGGCGTCGAACCCGAGCTCGTCGACGATCCAGGCGCACTTCTCCGCGCCGCCGGCGATCCCGACCGCCCGGCAGCCCTTGAGCTTGGCGATCTGGCCGACGACGCTGCCGACGGCGCCCGCGGCGCCAGACACGACTACGGTCTCCCCCTCCTTCAGTTTGCATACCTCGAGCAGCCCGAAGTAGGCGGTCAGCCCGGTCAGCCCGAGCGTCCCGAGGAACGTCGGAAGTGGCGCGAGCGACGGGTCGACCTTGAGCACCCCGGCGCCGTCGGACAGCGCGTACTCCTGGACGCCGAACGCAGCGTAGGCATAGTCGCCGACGGCGAACTCGGCATGCTCGGAGGCGGTGATCCGCCCGACTGCGCCGGCGCGCATCACGTCGCCGAGCCCGACCGGCGGGATATAGGACGGCATGTCGTTCATCCACCCGCGCATCGCCGGGTCCAGCGAGACATGTGAGATCTCGACGACGAACTGGCCGTCGCCGGGAGCCGGGACCGGTTCGGTCGTCAGCTCCCAGTCGGAGGGCCCGGGAAGGCCCGAGGGCCGCGCCGCGAGGCGTATCTGATGGTTTTCTGAGCTCATCGGCGCATCCTCTCACGCCGCCGATGGTGGTGGCGTGCGCGCCGGCTCAGGCGCCTGCGCGCGCCGGGCTGATCGCGGCCTCGGGTTCCTCCACGGTCTCTACGCGGCCGCGCGGAAGCCGGCGCACTGCGACCAGGAAGCTCGCCGCCATCACGCCGGCCATGATGTAGAAGACCGTCTGGGTCGAGTGCGCAAACGCGAGCTGCACGCGGTGAACCAGCGCGTGCGGCTGGCCCGCCGGTGATCCGTTCGTCGGGGTGCTCGCGCTGAGCGTGCCGGCGACGTGGTGAGCGACCGAGGCCGGCACCCCCGCCTTGGTCAACGCGGTGGTGACGTTGGTGTGGTTCTGGCTGACGAGGATCGCGCCGAGCACGGCGAGGCCGAGGCTGGCGCCGAAGTTGCGGGCGGTCTGCGTGATCCCGGTGACTTCGCTGTAGCTCGAGCTCGGGGCGCGGTTGACCGCATCGGTACTCGCGGTTCCGAGCATCAGCCCGAGACCGCCGCCGGCCAGCATCACGTACAGGCGCTGGTGGGCGAGCGAAAGGTCGGTCAGCTTGCCTGCGAGCAGGTAGAAGCCGATTGCCGCCAGCGCGCAGCCGCCGACGACGGCGGGCTTGGCCCCCCGGCGATCAAGGATCCGGCCGCCGACCTGCGCCAGGATCACGAACCCGATGAAGAAGTAGAGGATGTAGAGCCCGGCATGGGAAGCGTCCTCTCCGAGCGACACCTGGGCGTAGACGCTGGCGAAGAAGAAGAACGGCACGAACGCGACCGAGATCAGGCCGAGCACGATTGTCTCCGCTGAGAACCCGCGATCGCGGAAGATGTTCAGTTGCAACAGCGGTTCGGGGGTGCGCAGTTCCCACGCGACGAACGCGATCATCAACAGCACGCCGACGATGATGCAGCCCCATGTCGCGATGCTGCTCCAACCCCACACGCCCGATTGCTGAAGGCCGAGCACGATCAAGCCCATCGCGCCGGTGATCAGCACGGCCCCCCGGTAGTCGAGCTTGGCCGGGCGCTGCTCGTTGTCGGGCTTTGAGCGCCAGATCAAGAACAGCGCGATCAGCGCGACTGGGATGTTGATCCAGAAGATCGCTCGCCAGGTCCATTGGGTCAGATAGCCGCCGGCGATCGGGCCGATCGCCGTCAAGCCGCCAGAGATCCCGAAGAAGATCGCCATCGCCTTCCCCCGCTCGCGCAGCGGGAACGATGCGACGACGATCCCCACAGCGGCGGGGAACAGGAGCGCCGCGGTCGCGCCCTGGAGGACGCGGAACACGATGATCCAGGTCTGCGCGATGCTGCCTGTCGGCGTAAACCCGCAGCAGGCCGAGGTGATCGCGAAGCCGATCACGCCGATCACGACCATCCGCCGCCGCCCGAGCACGTCGCCGAGCCTGCCGCCGAACGCAAACAGCGCCGCCAATGCCAGCAGGTAGCCGTTGATGATCCATTGCGAGCCCGTCACCGTCAGCGACAGGTCCTTCTGCAGATCCGGGATCGCGATCGCAACGATCGTCTGGTCGATGAACGTCATCGCGACGGCGAACACCATCGCGGCGAGGACCAGGTTCTTGTTTTTGACGCCCGAGTTCACAATCGCTGCCCCGCGCAGTGACGACGTTCCCGCGATGATCCAACCTCTGTCAAGTCAGCGCTCTCACAAGGAGGAGGCCCCATGCCCGATTGGATCGTCACCAAGCTCAGCCCCCGATCGGTCCCCGACACGGTGGCGCGGCTGTCGGAGCTCGTCGAGGCCAAGGGCCTGGAGCTGTTCGCAATGATCGACCACAGCGGCGAGGCCACCGCCCGTGAGCTCGAGCTGCGCGACACGAAGGTCGTGATCTTCGGCAGCCCGGTCGCGGGAACCCCCGTGATGCAGGCCCACCCGCTCGCCGCGCTCGACCTCCCGCTCAAGGCGCTCGTCTGGGACGACGAGGGCCAGACGAAGGTGTCCTATACGGCGCCGGCCGAGCTGGCCGCACGCTACGAGTTAGACGACGAGCTCGCCGGACGGTTGGCCGGGATCGATGCGTTGACCGACGCGGCCGTGGCGGCGTAGGTGTCGTCGGCGTCGGCGTCGGCGGACCGGCAAAACTGCACACCGGGCCGATCGCGACCCGAGGTCGGCTCGATCGTCCCCGCATACCAGGCGCTATCGAACACACCCATCGGCGCAGAACGGCGTGTGTGCGATTTACCCCGCCCCATCCCGCCCTGCCTGCGCAAGGAGGGCCCAGCATTCGACCCCGCGGCGGGGCGGAAAGTCTTCAGCGCCCCCGGGCCGCGAGGCGGCCCGTGGAGCGCTTGCCAAACCTAGATCGGCTGAACGTTGACGGCCTTGGGGCCCTTGGTGCCGGCCTCGGCGTCGAAGGAGACCTTCGCGCCCTCGGCCAGCGAGCGGTAGCCGTCGCTGACGATCGCGGTGTGATGGACGAACAGGTCCTTGGACTGGTCATCGGGTGTGATGAAGCCAAAGCCCTTCTCGTCGCTGAACCATTTCACGGTTCCGGTAGCCATCTTGATAAATCCTCCGGCGTTTTTGATTCGTGCTGCGAACGCGGAGATTGCTGCGAACAGCAAAGGCTACGTAGCGCTGGCACTTCTTTGCCGAGCTCAGTGCCCGACCCTGTGGGCGAAATCTTAGCGCCGACGGCGGAGATCCGCATTGCGCGCATCTGACCGTGCAGATTCAGGCCGGCGCCTGGCGGGCCTGCGCAAACGTTACGAGCTTGCGGGCCTGCTCGTCCCAGAGCTTGAGCCTGACCGCGCGCATCCCGCCCCACAGCGAGATCGTCGGCACGTCGTGGAAGATCGGATTCTCGTCGTGTGCGCGCTGGAGGTTGTAGTTGGGAATCCGCGCGTTGAGGTGGTGGACGTGGTGCAGCCCGATGTTCCCGGTGAAGAACTGGAGCACTTTCGGCAGCCTCAGGTACGAGCTGCCCTGCAGTGCGGCATCGGCGTAGCTCCACTCAGAGGAGCTCTGCCAGTAGGCGTCCTCGAACTGGTGTTGCACGTAGAACAGCCAGATCCCGACCGAGCCGGCGAGCATCGCGGCGGGCGCCCATACGAGCAGGAAGTCCTTCCACCCGATCAGCCAACAGAGGACGCCCACGATGGTGACCAGCGCGAGATCGGTGCCGACCACGCTGTGGCGCATCCGCGGCCGTTGCGCCCGCGTCGGCACACGCGGCCCGATGATCATCGCGATGATCGGACCGAGGCCGAACATCACTAGCGGGTTGCGGATCGCGCGGTACGCGAACCGGCCGCGCCACCCCCGCTCGTGGTACTCCGACACCGTCAGCGTGAGGACGTCGCCGACGCCGCGGCGCTCGATGTCGCCGGAACTGGCGTGATGGACCGCGTGATCGTGGCCCCAGCGCCGAAACGGCGCCAGCAGCAACACACCCGCAAACCGGCCGACATACCGGTTGGCGCGCTTGGATCGGAAAAACGACCCGTGCGAGCAGTCGTGAAACACGATGAAAGTCCGAACCAGGAAGCCTGCCGCTAGGACGACGAGTGCGACCGTCAGCAACGTCGAGACGCCGAGCGTCAGGTACATCACGACCGAGACCGCCAGGTACGCGGCGACCGACGTGACGAGCTCGAGCAGGCTGCGTCCGAGACGGGGCTGCGCGTACGCGCTGAGCATCTCGGGGCACGGGAGGGATTTCGACGCATCGGTCATTTGACGCTCCATGCAGGAATCAAAACGTTGCCGAGTGCAACGCCCCCGCATGGCAGTCAGTTGACCGCGATCGAGCGCGAGCTTCTCCGTGTGTCGAGACAGGCCAGCCGAACCAGCAGGGGTCCCGCCGGGGTGGCCTCGGCGCCGTGGAGCTTAGTAGATCTGCAGGCAGCCCGCGCAGGTTCCGGCCCAGTGGTGGGCTGCCGTACCTGCGCCAGTGGCAGGGTCGACCTGCTACGTTCGTCGAAGCGGTCGGCGTCGTGTCGGCCGCGAGGCAGCTCGCTTGGGTCCCGCGACAGAGCGGTTCGGGTCAGCCATAGCCTCCCGAATCGTCCGCGGCCCTCCGTGCCGCCAAGGAGTAGTTCATGTCAACGCAGTCCTTTGCCGATCTCGGCGTGTCACGCGCTGTCGTCGGGTCCCTGTCTGAGCAGGGAATCACTGAACCGTTCGCGATCCAGCGCGACGTGATCGGCGACGTCCTCGCCGGACGCGACGTGCTCGCGAAGTCACCGACCGGCTCCGGGAAGACGCTCGCCTTCGGCGTGCCCCTCGTCGACCGGATCGCCGCCGACACGCGGCGTCCGGCGGCACTGGTGCTGGCGCCGACCCGCGAGCTTGCCACCCAGATCGTCGACGACATCTACCCGATCGCTCGCGCTCGCGCCCTTCGGGTCGCGCCGGTGTACGGTGGCGTCGGCCTGATCAAGCAGGCGAAGCTCGCGGCCTCCGCTCACGTGCTCGTCGCCACCCCAGGGCGGCTCGAGGATCTGCTCGAGCGTCGCGCCTTCAGCCTGGACCGGATCCAGATGCTCGTGCTCGACGAGGCCGACCGGATGCTCGACATGGGCTTCCGCCCAGCCGTCGACCGTATCGTCGCCTTGTGCCCGTCGGAGCGCCAGACGTTGTTCTTCTCGGCCACGCTCGACGGCGAGGCGGGGCGCGTCGCACGTGAGTACACGCGCGACCCGGCAGTCCACGAGCAGGGTCCGACGAGTCGCCGCGCCAACGCCGACATCGAGCACCGGTTCGTCGAGATCTCGCACGAGCACCGCGTCGAGGCGCTCGTCACCGAGCTTCGGCGCGATCGCGAGCTCGCGCTCGTGTTCGTGCGCACCAAGCATGGCGCCGACCGGCTCGTCAAGCGCTTGCGCAGCCATGGCATCGAGGCGGTCGCGATGCACGGCAACAAGTCTCAGCGTCAGCGAGAGCAGGCGCTTGACCGCTTCGAGTCAGGCACCGTCGACACGCTCGTCGCGACCGACGTCGCCGCCCGTGGAATCGACGTCAGCGGCATCTCGCACGTGATCAACTTCGATCCGCCGGCCGACAGCGACACCTACGTTCACCGCATCGGTCGAACCGGTCGCGCGGGCGCCAAGGGCATCGGCATCACCCTGGTCGCGTCTGACCAGCGCCGCGAGGTCGGGCAACTCGCCGGCCAGCTAGGGATCAGCCACGGGCTGGGTGGCGGCGCAGTGCCGCACAGCGGCCGCAACGGTTCCGCGCCACGGGGCGCTCGCAACGGCTCCGCGCCACGGGGTCCGCGCAACGGCTCCGCGCCACGGGGTGGGGCGCCGCGTGGCGCTCGCGACGAAACCTCATCGAGCCGGCGCTCCCGTCGCCGTCGCGCGGCCGCGCGCGCGTAGCTCGTCGAGCTACGGCACCGCCGGCACGATCACGACCGGCTCATCGGCGAGGGGCAGCTCGCCGATGTCGACGCCGGTGTCAGGGGAGCGGTGAACCTCGCCGAAGCGCTCGATGAACGCGTCGGCTGTCTCCAGGAAACCGATCTTCGGCGTGCGGTAGTGCATCGGTACGGCCCAGCGCGGGCTTAGCCGCGTCACGATCTCGTGGGCCTGCGCGGCATCGGCCGTGGGGCCGGCGCCGACGGGGACGAAGACCAGATCGACCGCGCCGATCGCGGCCACCTGCTCGTCGCGCAGCGACGCCTGGCCGAAGTCGCCGAAGTGGGCGACCCGAAGCCCGTCGAGCGTGAACACGAAGATCGTGTTGGGGCCGCGCTCGGTGCCGGCGGCCTGGTCGTGCTCGGACGCGACCGCAACCACCTCGCCGATCGGCGAGTCGAGCTTGCCGGCCGTCGAGCGCAGGATCGTCGGATCGCCGCCGATCGCCTCGACGCCGTTGTGGTCGAGGTGCTCGTGCGTGACGAGCAGCAGATCGGCGCTGACGCCGTCGATCGCGGGATAGTCCCATGTCATCCCGCGGTCTCGCGCGGGCGTCATGTCGCCGAACGGGTCGATGAACACTGACGTGTCGTCGCCGGTTAGGGCGAACGCCGATTGTCCGTGCCACTGGATGCGCATGCTGCTCCTCTCTGTGTGACTTAAGCCGGGGTCGCCGCTGCGCTCTGCACCCGCGCTTGCGGCGGCGTCTCAATGCTCGGCGCCGAGTCGTCGTGGTGATACACGCCGCCGCGCAGCGACGACGCGACCGCCGCGACCAGGCAGGCGAGGATCGCGAACGCGAACGCCTCGTGCAGGCCGGTACGGAACGGGCCTGAGATCAGCTGCGGGAAGAAGCTGCGGCCGGTGATCACCGAGACCGCGTGCGGGTTGTGCGCAGCCAGCGCCGTCAGCACGTGCGATCCGGCGAGATGCTGAATCGGGTTGTAACCCAGGAACGCGGCGAACAGCACGGACACTGGCGGCGTGTGCGAGATCCGTACGGCATCGGCGACACCCACACCGTGGGCATTTAGGCCCGCCGCCATCGTGTGCGGCAGCGAGCCGGCCAGCCCGATGATCATCAGCGAGAAGAAGATCCCGACCGACAGCACCTGGGCAGAGTTCTGGAACGTCTGATTCATCCCGCCGCCGGCGCCGCGATCGCCGGACGGCAGGCTGTTCATCACCGCCGCGCGATTGGGCGATGCGAACAATCCCATCGAGATCCCATTTATCAGCAGCACGACCGCGAACACGGGATAGGAGAAGTCGATCGGCAGCAGGATCAGCAGGCCGAAGCTCAGCGCGGCCGCCAGCATCCCGCCGGTCGCGAACGGGCGCGCGCCATAGCGGTCTGAGAGGTACCCGGACGTCGGGCCGGAGATCAGCAGCCCGACCGTCAACGGAAGCATGTAGATCCCCGCCCACAACGGCGTCTGGGTGAAGTCGTAGCCGTGCAGCGGCAGCCAGATTCCCTGCAGCCAGATGATCAGCATGAACATCAGGCCGCCGCGGGCGATCGCAGCCAGGAAGGTCGACAAAGTCCCGAAGGTGAACGCGCGGATTCGCAGCAGCCGGAGGTTGAACATCGGATCCTGGGCACGGCGTTCGATCGCCACGAACGCGGCCAGCGAGATCAGGCCGGCTGACAGCAGGCCGAGCACGCGCGGGCTCGTCCACCCGGTCGGGTGGGTTCCGTACGGCCGGATCCCGTAGGTGATCGAGACCATGATCAGGATCAGGCCGAGCGCGAATGTGATGTTGCCGGGCCAGTCCACCCGCGAGCGGCGCGGTGTACTCAGCTCGTGGAGCTTCAGGTAGGCCCAGACGGTTCCGAACAGCCCGACCGGGACCGAGATCAGGAACACCATCCGCCAGCTGATCGGGGCTAGGAGCCCTCCAAGGATCAGACCGACGAACAACCCGCTGACGCCGACGATGTTGTTGATCCCGAGCGCCATCCCGCGCTGGTTGGCCGGGAACGCATCGGTCAGGATCGCCGCGGAGTTCGCGAGCAGGCAGGCGCCGCCGATGCCCTGCACGATCCGGAACACGATCAGATACGTGGCGCCCTCCCGCCCGGTCAGCCAATCGATCGTCAGCAGCAGCGACGCGACCGTGTAGATCACGAACCCGAGGTTGTAGATCCGCACGCGGCCGAACATGTCGCCGAGCCGGCCGAGCGAGACGATCAGAACGCTCGAGACGACCAGATAGCCGAGCACCATCCACAGCAGGTAGAAGCTGTTGCCAGGCACCAGTGGATCGAGGTTGATGCCGCGGAAGATGTCGGGCATCGCGATCAGCGTGATCGACGCGTCGAGCGTTGCGAGCAGCACCGCGAGCGTCGTGTTCGAGAGCGCGACCCACTTGTAGTTGTCCGAACGGGCGGGATGGCCGTTGGACCGGGCCGCGCTGTGGCGTCGGATGCTGTCGCTCACCGCCATGCACCCTTGAGTTTACACAGGCAAACTGCACAGTCTGCCTTCGCATAGCTATAGTCATGTACATGCCTGTCGGCGTCGACGTAAGTTTGCTGTCAAGTGATCTCCGAGTGGTCCTCGGACAGCTGATCCGGCGCCTGCGCGCGGAGCACCGCTTCCCGATCAGCCACGGCGCGGTCCTCGGACGACTCGACCGCCAGGGACCGATGAGCACCGGCGATCTCGCATGCGCCGAGCGCGTGCGCCCGCAGTCGATGGGCCAGACGCTCGCCGAGCTTCAGGCCCAGGGGCTGGTCAGCCGCCGGCCCGACGAGGCCGACGGCCGGCGCACGTTGCTCGAGCTGACCGACGCCGGGCGCCAGACGCTCGCCGAGGATCGCGCCCGCCGCGAGGGGTGGCTGACCGAGGCGATCGGACAAGGGTTTTCGGCCGAGGAGCAGGAAGTCCTCGCACAGGCGATTCCGCTGCTCGAGCGGTTGACCGAGCTCTAGCCGAGCGTCTGTGAGACCGAGCGAAATGCCTCGCTACAGTAGCTCCATGCCTTCGGAACGGGAGCACTCCGAGCGCGTTCACCCCACGCTGATCCTGGTGGTCCTGTCGATGGCCGGGCTCGCGTACGCGATCCTCAGCTCGGCGGTCATCCCGGCGCTGCCGACCCTCCAGCACGACCTTCACACCACCGAGACCGGCGTCACCTGGCTGCTGACCGGCTTCCTGCTGTCGGCATCGGTCGGCACGTCGATCATCGGCCGGCTCGGCGACATGTACGGCAAGGAACGGCTGCTGCTGTGGACTTTGCTAGTGCTCGCCGTCGGGACCCTGCTGGCGGCGGTGTCGACGACGCTGCCGGTGCTGATCGTGGCGCGCGTGATCCAGGGCGTCGCCGGCGGGATCTTCCCGCTCGCGTTCTCGATCGCGCGCGACGAGTTCCCGCGCGACCGCGTCGCCGGCAGCATCGGCCTGATCTCCTCGATCCTCGGGGTCGGCGGCGGGGCTGGGCTCGTGATCGGCGCGCTGATCGTCGAGCACCTGAGTTGGCACTGGCTGTTCTGGCTGCCGCTGGCGGTGACGCTGCTGGCGGCGCTGGCCACATGGCGCTTCATCCCGGAGTCGCCGGTCCGCTCCCCCGGCCGCGTCAATTGGCTCGCCGCGACGCTGATGTCGCTCGGCATCTGCGCGATCCTGATCGCGATCGCGCAGACGACCGTGTGGGGCTGGGGCGGCTGGCAGACCTGGACCCTGTTGGGGATCGGCGCGGTCCTGTGCGTCGCCTGGGTCTGGGTCGAGGTCCACAGCGACGAGCCGTTGGTCGACATGTCGATGATGCGAATCCGGGGCGTGTGGACGACGAACCTCGCGGCATTCCTACTCGGCGCGGGCATGTACGCGTCGTTCATCGTGTTCCCGCAGTTCGCCCAGCTCCCGACGAGCACCGGCTTCGGCTTCGGCGCATCGGTCGTCGTATCGAGCCTCTACCTGCTGCCGGCGGCGCTCGGGATGGGCCTGCTCGGAACGATGGCCGGCCGGGTCTCGCGGCGCTACGGCTCCAAGCTCGCGCTCGTCGTCGGCACCGGCGTGACCGCGGTCTCGTTCGGGTACCTCTGGCTGGAGCACAGCCACCCCTACAACATGCTGATCTCGGCGGCGCTGCTCGGCGTCGGGATCGGGCTTGCGTTCGCGGCGCTCGGAAACCTGATCGTGCAGGCTGTGCCCGCGACTCAGACGGGCGTCGCCACCGGGATGAACACCGTGATGCGCACGCTCGGCGGCGCGCTCGGCGGCCAGTTGTCGGCGACGTTCATCGCCAACAACATGCTCCACGGGGAGCCGACCGTCGTCGGCTTCGACCTGACGTTCGCGATGGCCACTGGCTTCCTCGTGGTCTGCGTGTTCGCCGGGCTGCTCGTCCCGGGAAAGCCGGCGGGGAGCGAAGCGCGCGAGCCCGAGGAGCCCGGGGAACACGCGGCGCAGCCGTTGGCCGCCGCCAGCCGAAGCTAGGGGCCTCGGCTTTAGGCTCCCGGCGCGCCGAACGTCGAGCGCAGCGTCCGTGCGAACCGCCGCGCCCGGTCGGTCCCGCGCCGCCCCGCCCACGGGTGCGGTCCGATCGCCCACGGGTGCCATCCGAGCGTCCCGTAGTGCTCGCGGATGGTCGCCTTGAGCTCGCCGCGGTGATCGCCGCAGGCGTAGCGGTGCGGCCCGTAGATGCCGCGGCCGTGCCAGGTCAACCAGCGGCCGGGATCAGCGTCGACGTACTCGCCGTGGCGTAGGTCAAGCAGCTGGCGCTCGAGCGCGACCTGCGTGTCGGGATCGGGGCGGTCGCCGCAGATCTCGCACCTGAACACGACCGCTACGGGCACGTCACTGACGATATCCGGTCGTGAGCGCTGCTCCGCGTCGGCGCCACTCGGGCTCGACGTCGAACGTCCGACGGATGCGGCGATAGCGCAGGTACCTGACGACCGGGCCGTGGGCCATCCGCGCCGTTCGCGCATACAGCCGCGCGCCCGCATCGGGCTCGCAGAACGGCAGGTACTTGTCCGGAAACCCGGGCATCGTGCAGGCCATGCAGATGCCGCCCACGTTGGGGCACCCGCCGACGCCGTTGACCCAGCCGCGCACCGGGACGTTGCACTTGACCACCGGCCCCTTGCATCCCAGTTTGACCAGGCAGCGGTGATCGGAGCCATATTCGGTGGCGAAGTCGCCCTGTTCGGCGAAGCCGGCACGGTTGCACCCCTCCCGTACCGTTCGCCCGAACAGCCACTTGGGCCGCAAGGCCTCGTCGAGCTCGGGCGCGGGCGCCAGGCCGGCGAGATGCAGCGCCAGGTACAACAGGGTCTCGGTCATGTTGTCGGGTTGCGCGGGACACCCGGGGATGCAGACCACCGGCAATCCCGCCTTGGACCGCCAGCTCCACCCCAGATAGTCGGGCACGCCCATCGCGCCGGTGGGGTTGTTCTTCATCGCCGGGATGCCGCCGTAGGTGGCGCATGTCCCGACGGCGACGACCGCCGCGGCCTTGGGCGCCAGGCGGTCCATCCACTCGTTCATCGTGATCGGCTGACCGTTCTCCGGGTTGACGGCGAATCCGGTCCAGTGGCCCTCGCCGTTGATCTCCTCGTTGCCCAGCGAACCCTCGATCACCAGCACGAACGGGTCGAGCTCGCCGTTCTCGGCGTCAAACCAGGCCTGCGCGTACTCCTGG
>DASXDD010000103.1:0-30418 GCA_036490775.1 Solirubrobacteraceae bacterium
TGCCCTTGCCCTCGCCGGTGATCACGATCAGCAGCGGCCGGTCGCGCGGCTTGCGGCGCTTGGGCTCGGCGCTGCCGGCGTCGTCGGGGGTGTGGGGGACGTCGATTGCGCTCATGCGGCGGAGGCTCCTCGGGACACTGACGAGTTTGGGGCCATATTGGACCCAAACTCATCACGCTGGCCGTTGCCGGGGGCACCGAGCGCCGCGAGCGGCAGCAGCTGCGCTCCGGCGTGGGCGGCGAGCGCGCCGGCGAGCCCGAGCCGCACGCGACCATCCTCGGCGTCGAACACGATCACACGGTTGGCCGTCGCGCCGAGCGTGCGCCCGGCACGCAGGGCCGCCTCGCGCCCCTCGCGACCGCCGCTCGCGCGTCCGTCGGTCACCACCAGCACCAGCGAGCGGCGCTCGGGCGCCCGGCGGCGTTCGGTCAGGACCAGCTCCGCCGCGCGGCCGAGCCCGGCCGCCAGCGGCGTTCCGCCGCCGGTCGCAAGCCCGCTGAGCAGCGCGGCGGCGCGCTCGACGCTCGCGGTCGGCGGCAGCGCGAGCTCGGCGCCGCCGCCCCGGAACGTGACGAGCGCGATCCGGTCGCGGCGCTGGTAGGCGTCGAGCAGCAGCCCGAGGATCGCTCCCTTGACCGACGCCATCCTCCGGCGCGCGCCCATCGAGCCGCTCGCGTCGACGCAGAACACGACGAGGTTGCCCTCGCGGCCGGTGCGGATGTGCTCGTGCAGGTCGCCTCGGGTCAGCGCCGGGCCGCCACTCGCCGCGCGTCGCCGCACGGCCGCGCGCAGGGTCGCGACCGCGGCGAGGTCGGCGCCGGTCGCTGCCGGCGCCGGGCGCGCGTCGATCGGGTGACCGTCGGCGCCCGCGCTGCGGCTGCGACGTCCAGCGGGGCCGTGTCCGGCACCGACGAGCGCGAGCAGGGGTGGGGTGGAGGGCGCCGAGGGGGCGACGGTCCGCTCGCCGGCGGCTCCGGTCCGCTCCGAGCTCGCCTCCGCTCGCTCCGAGGCACCGTTTGCGGGGGGATCGGCGGGCTCGTCCTTGTGCGGTGGAGGGGGAGCCCCATCGTGAGGGCCGTCGTCCTCGGGCCCGCCGCCGTCGCCGGACGCCTCGTGCATCGCCTCGTCGAGTTCGCCGGGCGCAAGCCCCGGCGCCTCGAGCGGGCCGCGGCGGCGCCGGTGGCCGAGCGCGAGCGCCGCGGCGCGCCGGATGTGATCCTCGGACACCTCGTCGTCGCCGTCGAGCGCCGCGAGCGCGCAGGCCGTGCGGGCGCAGACGATGTCGGCGCGCATCCCGTCGACGCCGAGGCGCGCGCACGTGCCGGCAATCAGCAGCAGCGCGCGCTCGGATAGGCGCACCGATTCCAGCCGCTCGCGCGCCGCGGCGATCCTTCCCGCCTGCTCCCGCTGCTCGCCGTCGAACCGCCGCTCAAATGCGGTCGGGTCGCGATCGAATGCCAGCCGCCGCCGCACGACCTCGGCCCGTACGCCAACATCGTCGCTCGCCGCGACCTGGACGCTCAGCCCGAAGCGGTCGAGCAGCTGTGGCCGCAGCTCGCCCTCTTCGGGGTTCATCGTCCCGACCAGCAAGAACCGCGCCGGGTGGCTGGCGCTGACGCCGTCGCGCTCGACGTGGTTGCGGCCCATCGCGGCCGCATCGAGCATCACGTCGACCAGGTGGTCGGGCAGCAGGTTGACCTCGTCGACGTAAAGGATTCCGCGGTGCGCCGCCGCCAGCAGTCCCGGCTGAAAGCCGTGGGCGCCCGACGCCAGCGCCCCCTCGAGGTCGAAGGTGCCGACGAGCCGGTCCGCGGTCGCACCGACGGGCAGCTCGACGAGCTTCACCGGGCGCTCGCTCGTCGAGGCATCAGAGGCGTGCGGCCCGTCAGGGCAGGCGGCCGCCTCGCCGCCTCCCGGGATAGCTCCGAAGGCGCAGCCGTCGATCACCTCGACCGCGGGCAACAGCGGTGCGAGTGCTCGCACCGCGGTCGACTTCGCAGTGCCGCGCTCGCCGCGCACGAGCACGCCGCCGATCACGGGGTCGACCGCGCAGGCGAGCAGCGCCTCGCGCAGCTCGTCCTGACCGACGAGCGCGGTGAACGGGAACACGCCGGTCACTGGCTGGCCTCCTCGAGCTCGCCCTCGACCTCGAGGTAGGCCTCGCGCAGCGCGTCGAGCGTTTCGGGCTTGGGCGATCCCCACAGCTCCCGGTCGGCGGCCTCGAGCAGTCGCTCGGTCACAGCCCGCAGCGCCCACGGGTTGGAGCGGTGCATGAACTGGCGGACGTCGTCGTCGAGCACGTACTTGTCGGCGAGCGTCTCGTACATCCAGTCCTCAACCACGCCCGTGGTCGCGTCGTAGCCGAACAGATAGTCGACGGTCGCCGACAGCTCAAACGCGCCCTTGTACCCGTGGCGGATCATCGACGCGATCCATCGCGGGTTGGCGACGCGCGCGCGGAACACTCGCCTCGACTCCTCGTCGAGGCTGCGGGCTTGCGTGTGCTGGGGGTCGGTCGAGTCGCCGATCGCCGCGCGCGGGCTAGATCCGGTCAGGTGTCGGACGAACGCGACCATCCCGCCGTGCTCGGCGAAGTAGTCGCCGGAGTCGAGCAGGTCGTGCTCGCGTGAGTCGACGTTCTTGACCGCCACCTGGATCCGCGCGAACTGCTCGCGCATCGCCGATCGCGCCTGCACGCCGTTGAGCCCGCGGCCGTACGCGTGGCCGCCCCAAGCCTCGTAGACGGCCGCGAGGTCCGCGTCGTCGCGCCAGTTGCCGGCGTCGAGCAACGGCAGCAGCCCGGTCCCGTAGGACCCGGGCGGCGCGCCGAACACGCGCATCGTCGCGCGGCGCCGCGCGGCGGGCTCGTCGAGTCCGAGCTCGTCGGTTAGGCGCGCGACGTCCTCGAGCACGTGCTTGCGCACGTAGTTGCGGTCGGGCGGCTCGTCGAGCCCGGCGACGAGCGTGACGGCGTCGTCGAGCAGTGCCACGAGCGCCGGGAACGCGTCACGGAAGAACCCCGAGATCCGCAGCGTCACGTCGATCCGTGGGCGGCCGAGCTGATCGAGGTCGATCGGCTCCAGGCCGACGATTCGCCGCGTCTCCTGATGCCAGACGGGCTTTACGCCGAGCAGCGCCAGCACCTCGCCGGCATCGTCGCCGTGGGTGCGCATCGCGGCCGTCCCCCAGACGACGATTCCGACCGACTCCGGGTGGGCGCCCTCGTCGCTCAGATGCCGCTCTAGAAGGGCGTCGGCGAGCCGCACGCCGGTGTCATACGCCAGCTCGGAGGGAAGCGCCTTGGGGTCGACCGAGTAGAAGTTGCGGCCGGTCGGGAGTACGTCATGGCGACCGCGGGTGGGCGAACCCGAAGGGCCGGCCGGGACGTGGCGTCCCTGCAGCCCGCCGATCAGGTTGGGGATCTCCTGGTCGGTGGCAAGCAGCTTCGGCACGACCTCCTCGCCCGCGTAGCGGAGCACCCGCACGACGCCGGAGTCGCCGCGCCCGAGGACGGCCTCGCAGACTGCCTCTGCCGCGGCCGGGTCGTGGCCGGCTGCGGCGAACCGCGCGAGCAGCTCGCGCTGGGCGTCCTGGAGCCGGTCGATCAGCTCGCCGTTGGTGCGGTGCGGCCCCGAGAAGCGCTCCACCAGGCCGCTCGCGTCCCCGGAGAACTGCGCGGCGGCCGCGGCGACGAGCGCGGGCTCGTCGAGCCCGAACGCCGCAGCGAGTGCCCGGCGCAGGCCGGGGAGCTCGTCACCGGCGCCGAGGCGCAGAGTCGCCGCGAGCAGGCCGTCGAACTGCTCGCCCTCGGGTGCGCGGCCGAGCACGTGCAGCCCGTCGCGGACCTGGATGTCCTTGATCTCGCACAGGTAGCCGTCGATGTGGCCGATCAGCTCGGCGAACTCGTCGAGATCGGGGCTCTGCTCGTCCTCGATGCCGAGGTCGCGATGCAGCTGGGCGTCATGCAGCACGGTCCAGATCCGGCTCGCGAGCGCTGGCAGCTTCGGCGGGTCGAGCGCCTCGCATCGGGCGTACTCGTCGAGCAGCTGCTCAAGCTCGGCGAGCTCGTCGTAGGTCTCTGCGCGCATCATCGGCGGCACCAGGTGGTCGACGATCACGGCATGGGTGCGGCGCTTGGCCTGCACGCCCTCGCCCGGGTCGTTGACGACGAACGGATAGAAGAACGGCGTGTCGCCGAGTGCGGCGTCGGGCGAGCAGGCGTCACTGAGGCCGAGCGCCTTGCCCGGCAGCCACTCGAGCGTGCCGTGCTTGCCGAGGTGCACGATCGCGTCGGCGCCGAAGTGCTGCTCGATCCATACGTATGCGGCGAGGTAATGGTGCGCAGGCGCGAGCGCCGGGTCGTGATAGATCGCGACGGGGTTCTCGCCGTAGCCGCGCGGCGGCTGGATCGCGAGGAACACGTTGCCGAGCGCGAGCCCCGCGATCACGAGCTCGTCGCCGTCGAGGTACCACTCGCCGGGTGGTGGTCCCCAGGTGCGCTCGATCGATTCCTGCAGCTCGGTCGGGAGACGGCGGAACCACTCGATGTACTCCGCGGCAGGGAGCCGCGCGTGCGCAGTCGAGAGCTGCTCATCGGTCAGGAACTCCTGGTCGTGGCCGCCGGCGGCGATCAGCGTGTGGATCAGTTCGTCGCCGTCGGAGAACGGCTCGCCGGTGTCGTACCCCTGGCGGCGCAGCTCGTCGAGCAGCGCGATCGCACTGGCGGGCGTGTCGAGCCCGACCGCGTTGCCGACGCGACCGTGCTTGGTCGGGAAGCTCGAGAGGACGATCGCGATCCGCGCATCGGCGGTGGGTAGGCGGCGCAGGCGCGCGTGGCGGACCGCGAGCCGCGCGAGCCGCCGGCAGCGTTCGAGATCGGGTGCGTAGTGGAGCACCTCGGTACCGACGTCGAACGACTGGTTGGCGAGCGGCTCTTTGAACGACACGGGCACGCCGACGATCCGGCCGTCGAGCTCGGGGATCGCGACTTGCATCGCCCCGTCGAGCGGCGTCAGGCCACCGGCACTCGCCGCCCACCGGTCGCGTGCGACGGTCACACACAGCCCCTGAATCACGGGGATTCCGAGGTTCTCGAGCGCCTGCGCGCGCCAGCCGGCCTCGAGGTCGCCGGCGTTCGAGCCGCCCGACGCGAGCACCGTCGTGATCAGCGCGTCGACGTGCTCGCCGAGGATGTCGAGCAGTGGCACGCGGCCGCCGGCGTCGGGACGGAGGCTGTACGTCCACGCGCACAGGACGTTGGCGCCCGCCTGCTCGACCGCGTCGGCGAGCGTGGCCACGAACGCCGTATTGCCGGTTGCTCGGTGCGAGCGGTAGAACACGATCCCGACGGTCGGCTTGGACGGGTCATGGTGGCTGACGGCCGCGGCGACGTCGACATCGCCGGCCGCGGGCGTCCACGTGCTGCAGTCCGGCAGCGCGATCGGGCCGTCGAATCCGTGGCCCTCGAGCAGCAGCGCGTCGGCGAGAAAGCGCAATAGGTTGGCCGTGTTCTCGACGCCTCCATGGCGCAGATACTCAAACGCCTCCGCGACCGCCGCCGCCGGCGCCGTCGAGAGCGCGGTCAGCTCGGCGTCGGGCTCGGCCTCGCCGCCGAGCAGCACCAGCGGCCACCCTTCGGCGGCGCTGCGCGACCGCATCTCCGCGACCCCTTCGGGCCATGCCCGACGTCCGCCGAGCAGCCGGCAGACGACCGCGACCGGGCGTCGCTCGATCAGCGCGCGAGCGCGCTCGGGATCGGTCAGCGGATTGGCGCAGCAGACCTCGTGAAAGTCGGCAGGGAGCGTGCCGGTCGCGTGGGCGGCGGCGAGGATCTCAGTGTCGGCGCTCGACAGCAGCACCATCGGGCCCTGCATCGCGATCCTCCTTCCTTAGGCGGTCCACCGTCCCGGCACTCCGAGCAGCCGCCAAGCTAGCAACGCCGGGGCTGCCGAGCGTTCGCAGGCCGGCCGGTGCGCCGTGCTCGATCAGCGACAGCAGCGCGGTGGTGTCGAGGTGCTCCTCGACGAGATCGCCGAGCCGGTCCAGATGGCGCTCGCGGATCGAGGCGAATGCCTCGGTCCCCGGCAGCCAGCGGCGCCCGCGCAACTCGGCGACACGGCTGAGGAACGCCCGGCGGAGCTCGTCGCCTTCGAGCAGCCCGTGCCACGAGCTCCCGAACGTCGCGCCGTGCACGCAGCCCTCCTGCTCGCCGGCGGTTTCGAGCAGCGGTTCGCCGCCGTGGCGGTCGACGAGCCCGTGATGGATCTCATAGCCCCAGGCCGGCGCATCCAGCGCCGGCGCGCGGCCCGACACCTGGCGCAGCACCTTCTCGCTTGCGAAGCTCGTGCTGATCGGCAGGATCCCGAGGCCGTCGACCACTCCGCGGCGACTCTCGACGTCGTCGACGATCCGCGTGCCGAGCAACTGGTATCCGCCGCAGACGCCGAGGATCGGATCGCCGCGCTGCGCCCGGGCGCGGAGCGCGCGGTCCAGGCCGTCGGAGCGCAACCGCTCGAGGTCCTCGACGGTCGCCTTGGTGCCGGGCACCAGTACGAGGTCGGCACGCTCGATGTCGGCATGCGAGCGCGTGAAACGGACGCTGATGCCGGGCTCGCACGCGAGCGCGTCGATATCGGTGAAGTTGCTCATCCAGCGCAGCCGCAGCACCGCGATCTCCAGCGTGTCGCCGCCGGACGCGGGCCGCCCTTCGGGCCGCGGCGCCTCGAGCGCGAGCGAATCCTCGACGTCGAGCCACAGGTTCTCGACCCACGGCAGCACTCCGAGCACCGGCCGCCCGGTCAGGCTCTCGATCTGCGAGACGCCCGGGGCGAGCACGCCGAGATCGCCTCGGAACTTGTTGATCACGAACCCGGCGATCAGCGCCTGGTCGTCGGGCTCGAGCAGCGCAACGGTCCCGTAGAGGGCGGCGAACACGCCGCCGCGGTCGATGTCGCCAACCACGAGCACCGGCAGCGACTGCTCGCGCGCGAGACCCATGTTCGCGATGTCGTCCTCGCGCAGGTTGATCTCGGCCGGGCTGCCCGCGCCCTCGCAGACCACGACGTCGAAGCGGCTGCGCAGGTCCACGAGCGCGTCAAGCACCGGGGCGCGCAGCGAGGCCTTGAGCGTCTGATACGAGCGCGCGTCGGCGTCGACATACGGCTTGCCCATCAGCACGACCTGGCTGTGGCGCTCGCCTGAAGGCTTGATCAGCACGGGGTTCATCGCCGCCTCGGCGGGAACACCGGCGGCCGCGGCCTGGAGTGCCTGCCCGCGCCCGATCTCGGCGCCCTGCGGCGTGACCGCCGAGTTCAATGCCATGTTCTGGGCCTTGAACGGCGCAACGCGAACGCCCCGGCGCGCAAGCCACCGGCAGATCCCGGCGGTCAGCAGCGTCTTGCCCGCGTCTGACGAGGTGCCGGCGACCATCAAGGCTCCCCGAGTGTGGGGCACTGAGACCTCCTCCGGGATTGCGCGTCCCGGTTGTGGGGGCTTTGGCAACGGCGAGTTCCTGGCTTGCGGACTACGGCGTTCCGCTCACAGTGGCGCGACCGCGCCGGACTCACACCGGCTTCCTCGCACTGTCACCCTGACATCCGGAACCCTACCGGTCGCCGCTCCCGACGGTCAACGGCAGGTAGCGTGCCGCGCGTGACCGGCCTCCGCGCGGCGTTCGCGTTTCTGACCCGGCTGCCGGTCGGCCGCCTCGACGGCTCCGCCGCGGCCGACCTCAGTGCCGCCGCGCCGTGGTTTCCGGTGGTCGGGCTCGCGGTCGGCGGTATCAGCGCCGGGCTCAGAGCCGCCGCCGGAACTGTGCTCCCAAGCGCGCCATCGACCGTGATCGCGCTGGCCGCCGCGGTGCTCATCACCGGCGGCCTGCACGAGGACGGCCTCGCCGACACGGCCGATGCGCTCGGCGCGCACGTCGACCGCGCGCGGCGCCTGGAGATCCTTCGTGATCCACGCCTGGGCACGTTCGGCGTGCTCGCGCTAGGGCTGGTGCTGCTGTTCAGCTTTGCGGCGCTCGCGCCACTCCCGGCCGGACGCTTCGCGCGCGCGGCGGTCGTCGCTCACGTGCTCGCGCGCTGTTCGCCGCTGCTCCAGTCGCGATTGGCGCCGCCCGCCCGGCGCGACGGCTCCGGCTCGCTGCTGCGTGCCTCGAACCTGGCACTGGCGATCGCGTTCGTGATCGCCGCGGTGGTCGCGATCGGGATCGGTAAGCCCGGTCCCGGTGCGACCGCGCTGGGCATCGGCGCGCTGGTCACAGCGGGCGCCTCGTACCTCGCCCGATCGGCGTTCGGCGGCACGACCGGCGACACGTTCGGCGCCGGTGCCAAGCTCGTCGAGGTCGTCAGCTACGGGGTGTTCGCGGCGTTCTGGACGTAGCTAGCGGTACTTGCCGGGCTCCCACAGCGGCTCGTCGCCGTCATTGGCGCCGCGGCTGAGGATGAACAGCAGGTCCGAGAGCCGGTTGAGGTAGCGCACGACCTCGGGGTTGAGCTCGTCGCCGCACGCGACCGCGAGGCGCTCGGCGCGCCGGCAGACCGTTCTGCACACGTGCAGGTAGGCGGCGGCGCGAGTGCCGCCGGGGAGCACGAACGACTTCAGCGGCTTCAGCGTCGCGTTGAGCTCGTCGCAGCGCTCCTCGAGCCATGCCGTCTGCTCGGGCGCGACCCGCAGACGCTCGCGCTTGGGGTCCTCGGGCGCCGAGATGTCTGCGCCGACGTCGAACAGGTCGTTCTGGATGCGCTGGAGCCACTCGCGGTAGGCGTCCGGGAGGTCGTCGATCGTCAGCGCCACACCGACGTGGGAGTTGAGCTCGTCGACGGTGCCGTACGCCTCAATTCGCCCGTGCGTCTTGGGGACGCGGCTCATGTCGCCTAGGTGCGTCTCGCCCGAATCGCCGAGTCGCGTGTAGATCCGTGTGAGGTTCACCGTCATTGTCGAACTGCCAGTCTAGGTGAGTGCCCCGGCCGGGAAACACCCGCCTCACTGCGGTCGCAGCAGCGGCGGCGAGCATGATGCTCGCTGGCTGCGGCCTCGCCTCCGGCTCCAAGAACGAGCCGGTCACGGTCACCGTCACCCGTGACTTCGGGTCCGAGCACGTCGCGACCGTGACCGTGCCTCGCAAGCAGAGCTCGGAGTCGATGAAGCAGTTGCTTTCGCGATCTCTGCGTGCACGCGTCGCCGCCGACGGGACCGTCGAGTCGATCGACGGCGTCCCGGTCGGCAGCCGGCAGCGTTGGTTTCGCTACGTCAACGGGACCGGCTCGACGTCTCTACTCGAGTTGACGAACGTGCACCCCGGCGACCAGGTCTGGTGGGACCTCCACAGCGACATCCTGACCACGACCGCGCGCGCGGTCGTCGGCGCCTACCCCGAGCCGTTCGAGCACGGCGCCGGCGGCCGGCGGCTGCCGACGACGCTCGGGTGTGGCACCGACGTCGATGCCGCCTGCAAGCAGGTGGCGGCGGCACTCGCCGCCGACGGCGTCAAGGTCGCCAACTCCCTGCTCGGAACCGGCTCGGGCCAGGACTCGCTGAACGTCGTGGTCGGCACCTGGAAGGAGATCGAGGGCGAACTGGTGGCGACGCTCGTCGACCACGGCCCCTCGGCGAGCGGTATCTACGCCAGGTTCACTGATGGCGGCGCGATGCTGCAACTGCTCGACGCGCAAGGTCGCGTCGTGCGGACACTCGGCGCCGCAAGCGGCCTGGTGGCGGCCACCCGCGACACCCAATCAGAGCCGACCTGGCTGATCACGGGCACCGACGCGGCCGGGGTCACGGCGGCCGCGAGGGCGCTGACGCCCGCCCGGCTGCGCAGGCGGTTTGCGGTGGCGGTTAGCGGTAGCGACACGTTTGCGCTGCCTGCGTCTTTCCGAACGCCAGTTCGCTAGCCTCCTGCGCCCGTGCAGATCGGAGTCCCCAGGGAGACGGTCGAGGGCGAGCGCCGCGTGGCGCTGGTCCCGGAGGTCGTCGGCAAGCTCAAGGGCCAGGGCCTGGACGTCGTCGTCCAGCGTGGCGCGGGCGCCGGTGCGCTGATTCCTGACGAGCAGTACGAGGAGGCCGAGGCCAAGCTCGTCGATGATGCCGCCGAGGCGTTTGACTGCGATGTGGTCGTCAAGGTCGCGCCTCCAACCGCAGATGAGGTCGAGCTGCTGCGCTCAGATGGGGTGCTGATCGGGTTCCTACAGCCGCTGTCTAACGGCGACGGCGTGCGCGCGCTGGCGCAGGCCGGCGTGACCAGCTTCGCGTTGGAGTCGGTGCCACGGATCAGCCGCGCCCAGTCGATGGATGCGCTCTCCAGCCAGGCCAACATCGCCGGCTACCGCGCGGCGCTGATCGGCGCCCAGGAGCTCGGGCGCTTCTACCCGATGCTGATGACCGCGGCCGGCACGATCCGCCCCGCGACCGTGCTCGTGCTCGGCGCCGGCGTCGCGGGCCTGCAGGCGATCGCGACCGCCAGGCGGCTTGGTGCGGTCGTGCAGGGATTCGACGTGCGCGCGGCAGTCAAGGAGCAGGTTGAGTCGCTCGGCGCGAAGTTTTTGGAGTTCGACCTCGGCGGCGATCTGGAGGGCACCGGCGGCTATGCCAAGGAGCTCACCCCTGAGCAGCAGGCCAAGCAGCAGGAGCTGATGGCCGAGGCGATCGGCAAGGTCGACGTGGTGATCACGACCGCGGCGGTACCCGGCCGGCGCGCGCCGATTCTCGTCACCGAGAAGGCGGTGAAGCTGATGAAGCCCGGCTCGGTGATCGTCGACCTGGCAGCGGAGAGCGGCGGCAACTGCGAGCTGTCTGAGCCTGGCGAGACCGTGATCCGCTACGACGTCAAGATCATGGCGCCGTTGAACGTCCCGTCGACGCTGGCCGAGCACGCATCCCAGCTGTATGCCCGCAACATCCAGGCCCTGCTGGGGCTGATGATCGACGAGGGCGAGCTCAAGCTCGACTTCGAGGACGAGGTGATCGCGGGGGCCTGCATCACCCGGGGTGGGGAGATCGTCAACGAAGGCGCCAAGGCCGCGGCCGGCGCTGCCACCGCCCAGTAGCCCTAGGAGGCAAGCGTGACCCTAGTCACCGAGATTGCGATCCTCGTCCTTGCCGCGTTTGTTGGCTTCGAGGTGATCTCGAAGGTGCCTAACACGCTGCATACGCCGCTGATGTCGGGCACGAATGCGATCCACGGGATCGTCGTGCTTGGCGGGCTTTTGCTGATGCACGAGGCCAGGGGCGTGCTCGAGCACTTCCTGCTGGTGGTCGCGATCGCGTTCGGGACGATCAACGTTGTCGGTGGGTTCTTGGTGACCGATCGGATGCTGGGGATGTTCAAGCGAAAAGAGGTACCGACCGCCGAGGAAGTCGACGCGACCGACGGAGATTCGAAGTGATCGCTCCCGCCGTCTTTTTGCAGAGAGCGAACTTCATCGACTCGCTGTACATCGTCGCGTTCTCGTTGTTCATCTACGGGATGAGCGGCCTGACCGGGCCGCGGACGGCGGTTCGCGGCAACAAGATCGCCGCCGCGGGGATGGCGGTCGCGGTGATCGCGACGCTGCTGACGCCGCACGTGCTGAGCGGCGGTTCGACGCCGTGGTTGATGGCGCTGGGGGTCGCGATCGGGGTCGGAGTTGGCGTTCCGGCGGCCCGCAAGGTGCAGATGACTCAGATGCCGCAGATGGTCGCGTTGTTCAACGGCGTCGGCGGTGGCGCGGTCGCGATCATCGCGTGGGTCGAGTATCGCCATCACTTCGCTCCGGGCTACTTCCCGCTGAAGAGCGAGATCCCGACTTTGTTCGCGGCGATTGTCGGGTCGGTCTCGTTCTGGGGATCGAACATCGCGTTCGGCAAGCTCCAGGAGATCCTCCCCGGCCGGCCGATCAAGCTCCCCGGCCAGACGTTCATCAATGCTGGACTGTTCGCGATCACGGTGATCTCGGCGATCGTGCTCGCGTCCGGCACGCACTCCCAAGCGCTGTTCATTGTCGGGATCCTGCTCGCCGCGGCGATCCTCGGGAACATGGTCGTGTTGCCGATCGGCGGTGCCGACATGCCCGTCGTGATCTCGCTGCTCAACGCGTTCACCGGCCTGTCGGCCGCCGCCACCGGAATCGCGCTCAACAACACCGCGCTGATCGTCGCCGGAATGATCGTCGGCGCCTCGGGAACGATCCTCACCAACCTCATGGCAAAGGCGATGAACCGCTCGGTTCCGGCGATCGTCGCGGGCGGATTCGGCGGCGCCGTGGCGGCACCGGCGGCCGGCGACATCGACCGCGGGCCGGTCCGCTCGACCTCGGCTCAGGATGTCGCGATCCAGCTTTCCTACGCACGCCAGATCGTGATCGCGCCCGGCTACGGGATGGCCGTCGCGCAGGCCCAGCACGCCGTCCGCGAGCTCGAGCGAGCGCTCGAGGCCCGCGGGGTGGAAGTCAAGTACGCGATCCACCCGGTCGCCGGCCGGATGCCGGGCCACATGAACGTGTTGCTCGCCGAGGCCGACGTGCCGTATGACCTGCTGCGCGAGATGGACGACATCAACCCGGAGTTCTCGCGCACCGACGTGACGCTCGTGATCGGAGCCAACGACGTCACCAATCCGGCCGCCAAGAACGAGCCGGGCTCTCCGATCTACGGGATGCCGATCCTCGAGGTCGACAAGTCCGGGGCGGTGATCGTGCTCAAGCGCTCGATGGCCTCAGGCTTCGCCGGAATCGACAACCCGCTGTTCTACGACCCTAAGACCGCGCTGCTATTCGGCGACGCCAAGCAGTCTGTGAGCGAGATCACATCAGAAGTGCAGGCTTTGTAGCTCAATCTGAGGTCCGCGCGGCTATTGTCGCGGCCTGATCGACGAGCAACCGAGGAGCCATGGACCCCAACCGCCTCAAGGCCATACCGTTGTTCTCGGACCTTTCCGATGAAGAGGCCAACCGGCTCGCTGCGTTCGCGACCGAGACGAGCGCTGCCGAGGGCCAGATCCTGATGAAGCAGGGCGACTACGCAGTCGAGCTGATCGCGATCGAGGAGGGCTCGGCCGACATCATCCAGGACGGCAAGAAGATCGCCACGCTGAAGGAGGGCGACCTGATCGGGGAGATGGCGCTGTTCAACCGCGAGCCCCGCAACGCCGACGTGATCGCGAATTCGCCGATGCGTCTGATCAAACTCACCCACTGGGAGATCAGGCGGATGTCCGACGAGACGATCGAGCGGATCAAGGCGATCGTCGACAAGCGCCGCCAGTCGGGCGTCGTCGGTCCCGGCCACTAGTCCGCTCTCCGACCGGTTGTAAATAAGCCGTTACTGACCCGGGCTGCGCGGGCAGGGTAGGCCCGTGCGAGCTATACGGGCCATCGTGGTGACGCTCAGCCTGGTCGTGATCTGGCCAGCCGCCGAAGCGGCGGCCCAGCGGACGACCGCGACCGGCAGCGGCGGCGCGGTCGCGACCGAGAGCCCCGTTGCCACCGGCGCCGCGGTCGGCGTGTTGCGCAACGGCGGCAACGCCGTCGACGCCGCGGTGGCAGCCGCGTCGACGCTGGGCGTCTCAGACCCACTCGTGGCTGGGATCGGCGGCGGCGGCTACTTCGTCTACTACGACGCCCACACCCACCGCGTCTACACGATCGACGGTCGTGAGATGGCGCCGGCGGCAGACGGCCCCGACCTGTTCATCGACCCGATCACTGGCGAGCCCCTCGACTTCCCGACCGCCGTGACGAGCGGCCTGTCGGTCGGCGTCCCCGGAAACCTGATGACCTGGGCAGTGGCGCTAAGGCGCTGGGGCAAGCATTCGCTCGCGTCAGACCTGCAGCCCGCCGAGCGGACCGCCAGCGGCGGCTACAAGCTCGACTCGGCCGTGCGCGAGGAGATCCGCGAGAACGCGTTCCGTTTCAAGCAGTTCGGCTCGAGCAGCTCACTGTTCCTCCCCGGCGGCAGGCTGCCGGCGGTCGGCACGATCATGAAGGACCCGGATCTCGCCGCCACCTACAAGGAGATTGGCCGCGACGGTGTCGGCGCTCTGTACGGCGGCCCAATCGGCGCGGACGTCGTCGGCGCGATCCACGCGCTGCCGCTCGCGCGCGATGCGACGCTCGTGCCGCGTCCGGGCGCGATGTCGCTGTCGGACCTCGCCGCCTACCGGGCACCGGTCAAGGCCCCGACGCATGTCAACTACCGCGGCCTCGACGTCTACGGGATGGGCCCGTCGTCGAGCGGCGGCAGCACCGTCGGGGAGTCGCTGAACATCATGGGCGACTTCAACCTTTCGCACGAGACCCGCGCGCAGGCCCTGTATCACTACCTCGAGGCGACGCGGCTCGCGTTCGCCGACCGCAACCGCTACGTCGGAGACGCCGCCTTCGTCAAGGTGCCGCTGCGCCAGTTGCTGTCCAAGGGCTTTGCGAAGACCCGCGCCTGCCTGATCAACCCAACGCACGCGCTGAAGAGCCCGGTCGCGCCCGGCGACCCGTTCAAGGAGCAGAGCAACTGCAGCTTAAAGACGACGCGCGCCGCGCAGCCGAGCGATGCGACCAGCACCAACGAGCTCGTCGTCGCCGACAAGCAGGGCGACGTCGTGTCCTACACGAACACGATCGAAGAGCTCGGCGGCAGCGGCATCGTCGTGCCGGGTCGCGGCTTCCTGCTCAACAACGAGCTGACCGACTTCGACTTCGCCCCGCTGCAGAAGGGCGTTCCCGATCCGAACCTCCCCGCCGCCGGCAAGCGGCCACGCTCGAGCATGTCGCCGACGATCGTGCTCAAGGACCATCGGCCGTTTCTCGCCGTCGGCGCGGCCGGAGGCTCGACGATCATCACCTCGGTCGTGCAGATCCTGATGAACCGGATCGACCTCGGAATGACGCTGCCGGAGGCGATGGCGGCGCCGCGCGCCTCGCAGCGCAACAGCGATCCGACGCAGGCTGAGCCGGCATTCCTGAGGCTCGCGAGCACCGCGGGACTCGAGAAGCTCGGAGAGAAGTTCGCGATCGACGACACGTCGCCGCTGGACCCGAAGATCAAGATCGCGCCGACGATCGGCTGGGCCGCCGGGCTCGAGCTGCTCAGCGGTGGCCGGATGCAGGCGGTCGGAGAGCCGAAGTCGCGAAACGGCGGCGGCGCCGCCGGAGTCGTCAAACAGTCTGGATGACCGTCAGATTGCGTTAGCGGTCGGGCCCTGCTGATAGCTTGCGGCGCCGTTCGGAAGGTCGCGGCCGCGGAGGTAGGTCCCGGTGTCTCGAGTTGGCGTATCGATCGTCGTGCTCGTGGGGAGCATGTTCGGTGCCGCTGCGGTGGCCCGGGCAAGCAGCGGCGGTGCAGCGCTCGTGCCTCCGCGCGGGCAGCACGGGATCATCTCGCCAAGCACCACGGCACCGGTGTTCACGCGCACGCTGCGGCGCAACGACTCGGGGGCCGACGTCAAGACGCTGCAGACGTGGCTGACCGACGTCGGCTACAAGGTCCCCGCGACCGGCTTCTTCGGCCGGATGACAAGGCGCGCGGTCAAGCGCTTCCAGCGCGCCCGCGACCTGCGGCCGGCGAGCGGCACAGTCGGGAGCCGGACGGCGAGCGCGCTGCTCGCGCTGGTGCAAAAGACGACCGCCGCCGACCCGCTCGGTCCGGTCGGGGCCGTGCCGGCAGGGTCGACGAGCGACTGGGTGTTCCCGCTGACGCCGATCTCGCGGGTGCTGACCCCGAGCCACTGGACGCTTGACCAGGGGATCGACATCGGCACCGTCAACAATGCCTGCGGCCCCGACGTCGTCGAGGTCGCGATGACATCCGGAACGATCGTGCAGGAGGGGATCTCGGGCTTCGGGCCCGCCGCGCCGATCCTCCAGGTCGACAGCGGGCCCTACAAGGGCCGCTTCATCTACTACGGCCACGCCGCGCCCGCGCTGGTCGCAGTCGGCACGCACGTCACCGCCGGGCAGCCGATCGCCGAGATCGGCTGCGGCGATGTCGGGATCTCGTCGGCGCCACACATCGAGATCGGGATCAGCGACGTCGGCGGCCCGCCGTGCTGCCCGGGCTACCAGGAGACGTCGCCGCAGATGTACGGCATCGTGATCGGCCTCTACCACCAGGCCGGCGGCACGTAGCGGCACAGCCCGGGCGGGCGCGCGGCTAGGCTGCCGCGATGCTCAGCCGCGAGCGCGCGATCGAGATCCTGGCCGCCGAGCGCTTCGACGTCGCCGTGATCGGCGGCGGGATCACCGGCGCGGGTGTGGCGCTCGACGCCGCCTCGCGGGGCTACAGCGTTGCACTCGTCGAGAAGGACGACTTCGCCTCGGGGACGAGCAGCCGATCGTCGAAGCTCGTCCACGGCGGACTGCGCTACCTCCAGCAGTTCGACCTCGGGCTCGTGCGCGAGGCGTTGCTCGAGCGTCAGCTGATGGTCAAGCTCGCGCCGCACCTGGTGACGCCGCTGGAGATGGTCGTGCCCGCGTTCGGTGGCGCCCGCCCCGACCGGCTCGTCGGGATCGGCCTGAACATGTACGACGTGATGGCAACGCCGCGGCTGCGCGGCCGGCGCACCGCCCGGCGCGCGAACGGAGACGGCGACGGGGATTGGAGCCCCGCCCGCCATCGCGCGATCACCGGCGACGAGGTTGTCGAGCGCCTGCCGGCGCTCGCGCGGCGCTCGCCGACCGGCGGATACCTGTTCTACGACTGCCAGACAGACGACGCCCGGTTGGTGCTGACCGTGCTCGGAGAAGCGGAGCGATTCGGTGCGATCTGCGCCAATCGGCTCGAAGCGAGGGCGCTCTTGACCGACGACGGCGCCGGCCGCGGGGTCCGCGTCCGCGACGCCGAAACGGGCGCCGAGCTCGAGCTGCGGGCCGACAACGTCGTCAACGCGACCGGCGTGTGGGCGGACCGGATCCGTCCCGACGAGCTGCACTCCGAGGCCGAGCTGCCGACGATCGTCCCGAGCCGTGGCACGCACGTGACAATCGCGACCGCGGATCTGCCGCTGCGCGCCGGGGCGATCGTTCCCGCCGGGAACGATCGGTCAATCTTCGCGCTGCCGTGGCAGGGCGCGAGCCTGCTCGGGACGACCGACAGCACCTACAACGGCGACATCGACCATGTCCGGCCCGCCGCAGGCGACATCGCCTACCTGCTCGAGGCGACCAACGCGTTCTTCGAGACCGATCTGGGTCCCGATGACCTGACCGGTGCCTACGCCGGCGTGCGTCCCTTGATCTCGTCGGGGGACTCGCGCAAGTCAGTCGACATCTCGCGCAAGGCAGAGCTGTATGAGACCTCCAGTGGGCTGATCACGATCACCGGCGGCAAGCTGACGACGTGGCGGCGGATGGCCAAGCTCGCGGTCGATCGGCTGGTCGAGCGCGACGGCCGCGATGCGCCGTGCCGCACGCACGAGATCCCGCTCGGCGAGCCGGTCGCGCCGGCTGACCTGGCGCGCGTCGATGGAGTCCCGCACGCTTCCTACGCGGCGCTCGCCGGCCGCTACGGGCACGCGGCGGAGCAGGTGCTCGCCCTCGCGCGCCAGCGCGACGAGCTCGCTGCCGCGATCGTCGATGGACATCCGGATCTGCTCGCCGAGGCTTCGTTCGGCGCCTCGCACGATCAGGCGCGCACGGTCGGTGACGTGCTGTTCAGGCGCACGCGGCTTGGGTTGGTCGCTGCCCCCGCGGTCCTTGCGCCAGACGGCGACGTGCCGCTCCGCGTAGCGCGCGCGATCGGCGCCGAGCTCGGCTGGGACGAGCACCGCGTGGCGATCGAGGTGCAGCGGTTCGCCGAGGAGGTGCAGGCGGAGTACGCGGCGACCGACGGCTGAGAGCCGGGCGCCGGGCGGTAATCTCGGGCGCGATGGATGAGGTGTACGAGTACTGCGTGAGGATGCTCGGGGCAGGCGCGGTCGCGATCCACGCATCGCACGAGGCGTTCGTGACCGGACGCGACGACCGGCTCGAGCGGCTCGCGGGCGCCGTGCAGGCATGCCGCACACGAGCCGAAGAGGCGGCGGCGACAACCGACGACGACGATCGCGGCAGCGGTCAGACGACGCTCGCGGAGTCGGTCGCACGCGAGGTGGCCGCCGCGGCGTCAAAGCTACCGTCCGAGCAGCGCGAGGCGCTGGCGCTTGCCGACCTCGTCGGCCTGTCGCACGAGGAGATCGCACGGGCGCTTGCGATCGATCCTGAGACGGCAGGCCTGCTGGTCGCGCGCGCGAGGCTGGCGTTGCGCGCGGCGCGGCGCGGCGTCGCGGCCGAGCCCGACGAGGCGTGCGATCAGCGCGGCCGGGCACTCGCGATCATCGTCCGCCGCCAGGACCACGAGCCCGTCGACGTCGACGACCAGACGTGGCTGCTCGAGCACCTCGGCTCGTGCGAGTCCTGCGCGCGCGTCCATGCGTCGATGCTCGAAGCCTCGGTCTGCTACCGCGCCTGGCGCACCCCAGACCCGGCGGCAACGCGACCGGGAGCGCGTCCCAGGCAGACCGCCGAGGATGCCGTCGGCGACGCCGTACCGTGATCGCCCCGGCGCTTGAGCTTCGCACGACCCGGGGAACGATCGAGCTCGGCGGACGGCCGTGGCTGATGGGGATCGTCAACGCGACGCCGGACTCGTTCTCGGACGCCGGCGAGCAGCGGACGCTCGAGGATCGCGTCGCGCTCGCCCGGTCGCTGCTCGATGCCGGCGCCGACCTGATCGACATCGGCGGTGAGTCGGGCGTCACGAACCGCCCGCCGGTGACCCCGCAGGAGGAGATCGGCCGCGTCGTGCCGCTGATCGAGCGGGTTGCCGGCGAGCTCGGAGCGCTCGTCTCGGTCGACACCTACAAGCCAGATGTCGCGCGCGCCGCGATCGCCGCCGGCGCCGCGATCGTCAACGATGTCAGCGGCCTGCGCGACACCGGTCTGGCCGACGTGTGCGCACAGACCGGCGCTGGGCTCGTCCTGATGCACACGCGCGCGGCGCCCAAGCAGAAGCTGCTTGACCCGGGGCTCGACGCGACGATCGTGCGCGACGTCAGCGAGTTCCTGTCCGAGCGGATCACCGTCGCGACCGAGCGCGGCGTCGCATTCGAGCAGCTGATGCTCGACCCCGGTCCCGACTTTGGCAAGACGCCATGGCAGACGATCCAGGTGATGCGCGCGATCGGCGATTTGCACGCGCTCGGTCGTCCGGTGCTGCTGGCCGTCTCGCGCAAGGACTTCGTCGGCGCGATCACGAGCCGGCCGCCGCGCGAGCGGCTCGCGGGAACGCTTGCTGCGGTGTCGCATGGCGTCGCCGCCGGAGCGCACGTGCTTCGGGTCCACGACCTTGTGCATGTCGCGGACTTCCTTGCGGTCGAGGCCGTGCTCAACGGACACGCCGAGCTCGAGCAGGACGCGCGCTTAGTCGAGGAGCTACGCCGGCAGCAGGGTCCCGCCGCGTGAGCCGATAGATTCCACGCGAATCGCCGGTCGCTGGCCCAACGCGACCGGAGCCCACCGATCCAGCCAAATGAGGAGGTCCCATGTCGATCATCGACCGCGCCGCGCTTGAGGCGAGTCCCCTTGCCGACCTACACGCGATGGCGTCAGAGCTTTCAATCGACGGCTATCGCCGTCTGCGCCGGCCCGAGCTGGTCGACAGGATCCTCGCCAGACAGGAGGGAAGCGAGACAGATTCTGGCGACGACGCCGAGGAGCAGCCTGCGGAGCAGTCCGACGAGCAGCCCGAGGCGGCGCCCGACGCCGAGGAGCTCGCCGAGGCGGTCGCCGACGAGCTCAAGGACGACGATGCGGCCAGCCGCCCGCGGCGCCGTGGACGGCGCGGAGGCCGCGGCCGCAGCGCCCGCGCCGACGACCGCGACGATGGCGACAGCGATGCCGAGAGCGGCGGCAGCGACGACAACAACAAGGATGAGCCGGCCGCGGAGGAAACGGTCGAGGGCGTCGTCGAGCTCGTCGCCAACGGCTCTGCGTTCGTGCGCGTCAACGCGCCCGAGGAGTCCGATGACGACGTGTATGTCTCGGCGGCGCAGGTCAAGCGCTGCGAGCTGCTCTCGGGCGACCGGGTCTCCGGCCCGCGCCGGCCGCCGCGCCGGTCCGAGCGGTTTGCGTCGCTGGTCAGGATTGACACGATCAACGGTCAGCCGGCCTCCGAGGTCGCCGACAGCGCCAGGTTCGACGACCTGCCGGCCGCGTTTGCGAGCGAGCGACTGCCGCTCGGCTCCGAGGACCCGACGATCACCGCGATCGAGATGGTGGCGCCGATCGGCAAGGGCTCACGCGTGACGATCACCGGCGCCTCCCGCGCCGGCAAGACCGAAGCGCTGCGGCGGCTTGCATCGGCACTGTCGGGCCAAGAGGACCTGCACGTGCTGCTCGTGCTCGTCGGCGTGCGGCCCGAGGAGATCACCGAATGGGATGCCGGTGCGATCAAGCCGGCGGCCGCGGTCAGCTTCGCCGGCTCGGCGGACACGCAGACTCAGGCGCTCGAGCCCGTCGTTGACCAGGCGCGCCGCTGGGCCGCGCGTGGCTCGCACGCGGTCGTGCTGATCGACACGCTTGACGGCCTGCACCCCGCGGCCGCGCGCAAGGCGCTCGCCAGCGCACGCCGGATCGTCGACGGCGGGACGCTGACCGTGATCGCAACGGCGTCGCAAGCGATCGGCGGCGAGACAAGCGTGATCGCGCTGGATGCGCGGCTCGCAAGCGCCGGCAGCTTCCCCGCGCTTGACGTCGGCGCCAGCGCGACGTTGCGGCCCGAGCTGCTGGTCGGCGAGGACGGCGCGGAGGCGATCGCTCGGACCCGGGCGCAGGCCCTCGATCCGGCGCCGCCGACGACCCGCGCCCGCAAGCGCTAGGCGAGCCTCAGAGCCGATCCCCGGCGAGTCACTCGCGCCGGATTCGGGCTCGCCGAACGGCAGTCGACGACCACCCCGGTCGCTACCGTTGAAGCCGCGCCGATGCCCGACACTGCGACCGATCTCGAGGGACTCCTAGCCGGCCTCAACGACCCCCAGCGGGAGGCTGTCACCTACGGCGAGGGGCCGCTGCTGATCCTCGCCGGCGCGGGCTCAGGCAAGACGCGCGTGCTGACCCACCGGATCGCGTATCTGGTCGCGACCGACGCCGCGAAACCCAACGAGGTCCTCGCGATCACGTTCACCAACAAAGCGGCGGGGGAGATGCGCGAGCGCGCCGAGCTGCTCGTCGGCCCGCGGATCCGCGCGATGTGGGTCATGACCTTCCACTCTGCCTGCGCCCGCATGCTCCGCGCCAACGCCGACCGGCTCGGCTACACGCGTCAATTCACGATCTACGACCAGGCCGACTCGCGCCGCCTGGTCAAGCGCTGCCTCGACGAGCTCGGAATCGACCCCAAGCGGTTCACTCCCGGGGGGATCCAGTCGCAGATCTCCGACGCCAAGAACAAGCTGCGCGATGCCGACGGCTACGCACGGATGGTCGGCTCGTTCTTCGAGCAGACCGTCGCCGACGTCTATCGCCTCTACGAGCGCGAGCTGCACCGGATGAACGCGATGGACTTCGACGACCTGCTCGTCCGCGCCGTCAACGTGCTCGAGATGTTCCCCGAGGTCCGCGACCGCTACGCCAACGGCTTTCGCCATGTGCTCGTCGACGAATACCAGGACACGAACCACGCCCAGTACCGATGGCTCCAGCTACTGGCCGAGGAGCACCGGAACCTGATGGTGGTCGGCGACGATGCGCAGTGCCTCGTCGAGGGCACGATGATCACGATGGCCGACGGGACCGAGCGTGCAATCGAGGACGTCGCCGCCGGAGACGAGGTCCTGTCGGGTTACGGCAGCGGCGATTTCCGCTCAGCCAAGGTCCTTCGCGTGCACAGCTCGGAACGGTCCGACGGGATCGCGATCACGACACAATCGGCCCGCCGAATCGTCAGTACGCCCGAGCACGTCCACTTCGCCGGGTATCTGGTCGGCCGCACGCCGCAGATGCACATGAGTCGCCGCCGACGCCTGGCGATCTCCCTCTGCGGCGACCGCCGCGGGCGCAGTCCGATGCACCGGATCGCGTTGTTCGGCTACGACGAGGAGGGGAGGCGGGCGCTGGAGGGAATCGGCCTGAGCGTGCGCCCCGCGCGACGGGGCTCGGACGGCTGGCGGTTTGAGACCGCGTGCAAGGACATGGCGACGATCCATCGCGTTGCCGGGGAGATCGCGACGGCACTTCCCGACGTCTCGATCCGGCCATCGGCTCGCCTCGGTTCGAACCGCGAGGGCCTCGCAGGCAACTCGCTGCCATTCACGGCAGCGTCGGCCGTGCGTCCTGGGATGGTGATGTTCGACGAGCACGGCGAGTACGACGTGGTCGAGACGGTCGAGCGAGTGAGCCTGGGCCGGCCCGTCTATGACCTCGACATCGAGCACACGCACAACTTCGTCGCCAACGGGATCGTCACGCATAACTCGATCTACGGGTTCAGAGGCGCAGACATCCGCAACATCCTCGAGTTCGAGGACTCGTTCCCGGACGCTCACGTCGTGCGACTCGAGCAGAACTACCGTTCGACCCAGACGATCCTCGATGCGGCCAACGCGGTGATCGCCAACAATCGGGGGCAAAAGGCGAAGTCGCTGTGGACGGACCTGGGGCAGGGGGACCCGATCAAGATCCGCGAGCTCGACGACGAGCACGCGGAGGCGCGGTTCGTGACCGGCGAGCTGATGCGGCTCGTCGACGAGGGCACGTCGCGGGCGGAGATCGCGGTCTTCTACCGGACCAACGCGCAGTCGCGGGTGCTGGAGGACACGCTCGTGCGCGCGGAGATCCCCTACCAGGTGATCGGTGGCACGAAGTTCTACGAGCGCGCGGAGATCAAGGATGCGATCGCTTACCTGACGGCGCTGATCAACTCGCAGGACGTCGGCGCGTTCACGCGAATCGTCAACTCGCCGCGGCGGGGGATCGGGTCGACGTCGGTGTCGCGGGTGCTCGCGTTCGCGAACACGATGGGCATGCCGATCTGGGACGCCGCGTCGGAGCCCGAGCAGGTCCCGTCGCTCGGCGCGCCGGCGGTCAAGGCGTTGCGACGGTTCATGGGGACGATGCAGACGCTGCGCGAGCGGGCCGAGTCCGGTGCGTCGATCGCGCAACTTCTGTCCGAGGTGCTCAACGAGACCGGCTATCTCGAGGCGCTCGAGGCCGAACGGACAATCGAGGCGCAGGGCCGGATCGAGAACCTCGAAGAACTCGTCAATGTTGCCGCCGAGTACGACGCGTCCGACGCCGAGGACCGCTCGCTCGGCGCGTTCTTGCAGCAGATTGCGCTGATCGCCGACGCCGACGGGCGCGACGACGACGAGGGCCTCGTGACGCTGATGACGCTGCACAACGCCAAGGGCCTCGAGTACCCGATCGTGTTCATGATCGGCTGCGAGGAGGGTGTGTTCCCGCACTCGCGGGCGCTCGACGAGGGTGGGCTCGAGGAGGAGCGGCGGCTCTGTTACGTCGGGATCACGCGCGCCGAGCGCGACCTGTACGTCACGTTCGCGCGCTCCCGGACAGTGTTCGGCACCCGCAGCTACGGGATCGCCAGCCGCTTCATCTCCGAGATCCCCGCGGGGCTCACAGACCGCGACCAGGAGCCCCAGGCCTACCGGGCGATGCGTCCCCGAGCGACGTCGTGGAGCCGGCCGTCGACCGAGCCGCAGCAGAGTCCGCAGGTCTCCTTCCGGCTCGGCGACGACGTCGCGCATCCAAAGTTCGGCGATGGCGTCGTCACCGGGGTTGAGCCGGGCGGAATCGTCGTGATCCACTTCAGCAAGGACGGAACGGACCGCAAGCTCGTCGCGGACCTGGCGCCGATCACCAAGCGTTAGTGGCAGCCATGACCGAGCAGACCGAGGGAGCCCGCTCGCTGAGGCTTCGGCAAGGCGCTCTGATTTCGGCTGCGAGCGCGCTCGTGCTGCTCGTCGTGATGTTCGCGACCGAGTGGTACGGAGTCGACGAGATCCCCGGGCGTGTGGCAACCCGGACGCAGGTGACGCACGCGGTCAACGCGTGGAACGGGCTGACGATCGTGCGCTGGCTTATGCTCACGACGATCGCGGTCGCGGTCGGCACGGTGCTGCTGCACGGCAGCCAGCGCAGGCACGGCGCCAAGACGAACACCGGCGGGCTGGTCGCGCTGCTCGGCTCGATCACCGCGATCGTGCTGTTCATCCGCGTGCTCGTCGACCTGCCCTCGCCCGACTCGGTCGTCGATCAGAAGCTCGGTGCGTTCATCGGCTTACTGGCTGCGATCGGGATCGCGCTCGGCGGCTACGAGTCGATGCGCGAGGAGCGCGAGCGGGCAAGGCGCGGCGGCCACGCCACCAGAGCGCAGAGGCGGGCGGCGTCCCGCGAGGCCGGGCGGTAGGTTCCAGCGATGGGCTTCCAGTGGTCGCGGGTCAGGCTCGGCGAGATGATCGCGGCGTTCGCCGGCGTCTTGCTGCTCGTGTCGATGTTCGTGCTGCCGTGGTACGGCTACAAGGGCCAACTGGCGCCGCTGGCTGCAAAGCTCGGCGTGTCGACGACCCATGACGCTTGGACTTCGCTGTCGACGGCGCGCTGGCTGCTGCTGATCACGATCGTGGCGTCGCTGGCGTTGCTGTACCTACAGGCGACGCGGTCGTCGCCGGCGTTGCCCGCCGCGTTCAGCCTGTTCGTGACGCTGCTCGGCGGCCTTAGCGCGCTGGTGCTGATCTACCGCGTGCTGATCGACGTTCCCGGCCCCAACGACGTCGTCACCCGCGACGTCGGCGGCTTCGTCGGGCTCGTATGCAGCATCGCGATCGCCTACGGCGGCTATCGGTCACTGCGCGAGGAGGGGATCGCGCCTCAGGACGCGCCGTCCGAGATCCCGACGATCCAGACCGGTGGGGCGAGCGCAGGGAGTCCAACCTAGAATGAGCCGCCGATGCTCGATCGCGATCAGGTACTCCACGTCGCCCGTCTGGCCCGCCTCGAGCTGAGCGAGGAGGAGGTCGAGCGGATGGCCTCCGAGCTCTCGCACGTGCTCGATCACATCGAGAAGATCGGCGAGCTCGACCTTGAGGGCGTGTCGCCGACTTCGCACGTGGTCGACGTCGTCAACGTGCTGCGCGAGGACGTGCCGGTGCCGTCGTACCCGCGCGAGGTGATCCTCGCCGCGGCGCCCGAGCCGCTGGAAGGCGGATTCGGCGTTCCGAGCCCGGGTGCGTCGCCGGCGTGAGTGAGCTGCTCGAGCTGACTGCCGCAGCCGCGGCCGAGCGCGTGCGCGCGGGCGAGCTCGACCCGGGCGAGCTGTTCGAGGCCTACCGCGAGCGAGCTGCCGCCGACGAGCTCAATGCGTTCACCTGGGTCGCCGACGAGCACCCGTCGCCGCGCGACTACGCGCAAGCTCCGCTCGGCGGGGTGCCGCTGGCGGTCAAGGACCTGTTCTGCACCGAGGGCGTTCCGAGTCAGGCCGGCTCGCGGATCCTCGAGGGTTATCGCCCGCCGTACACGGCGACCGTGGTCAAGAAGCTCGCCCAGGCCGGTGCGCCGCTGCTCGGCAAGACCAACCAGGACGAGTTCGCGATGGGCTCGTCGAACGAGAACTCCGGCTTCGGGCCGGTGCTGAATCCATGGGACCGCGGGCGCGTTCCCGGCGGATCCTCGGGCGGCAGCGCGGCGGCCGTCGCCGCGGGGCTAGCGCCGTGGGCGATCGGGACCGACACCGGCGGTTCGATCCGCCAGCCGGCAGCGCTGTGCGGGATCGTCGGCCTCAAGCCCACATACGGCGCGTGCTCGCGCTACGGGATGATCGCGTTCGCCTCGTCCCTGGACCAGGCCGGCCCGCTGACCCGCGACGTGACCGACGCAGCGCTGCTGTTCTCGCGAATGGTCGGCCACGACCCCTGTGATTCGACCTCGCTCGAGTTCCCCGGCGAGGTGACGAGACCCAGCGCCGACGATCTGCGCGGGATCCGGCTCGGGGTGCCCGAGGAGCTGACCGGCTCAGGCGGCGGCGTCGAGCCGGGCGTGCGCGAAAGTTTCGAGGCGACGCTGAAGCTCGCCGAGAGCCTCGGCGCGACCGTCGAGCCGTGCCGGCTGCCGCACGCGCCGCACGCACTGTCGGCCTATTACCTGATCGCACCGGCCGAGGCCTCGGCCAACCTCGCGCGCTTCGACGGCGTCCGCTACGGGCTGCGGGTCGACGGCGACTCCGACCTGCTGACGATGTACAACCGCACGCGTGCCGCTGGGTTCGGGCCCGAAGTCAAGCGCCGGATCATGCTCGGCACCTACGCGCTCTCCAGCGGCTACTACGACGCCTACTACGGCACCGCGCAGAAGGTGCGCACGAAGATCTCGGAGGACTTCCGGGCCGCGTTTGAGCAGTTCGACTTCGTCGTCACGCCGACCAGCCCGTGGACCGCGTTCGAGCTCGGCTCCAAGACCGACGATCCGCTGGCGATGTACCTCAACGACTTCTGCACGGTTCCGATGCCGCTCGCCGGGATCCCGGCCATCTCGATCCCGTCAGGACTGAGCGACGCGCTCCCGGTCGGCTTCCAGCTCGCCGGTCCGGCGTTCAGCGAGAACCGGCTGCTAAACGCCGCGTACGCGCTCGAGCAGGCGATCGGCTTCGACGGGAGCGCGGCGCGGCGATGACCGACCGGCCGACAGTCGCGGGCGTCGAGTACGAGCCGGTCATCGGGCTCGAGATCCACGTGCAGCTCGACACCGTCACGAAGATGTTCTGCGGCTGCGAGCTGTCCTTCGGCGACGAGCCCAACAGCCACTGCTGCTCGGTGTGCCTCGGGCTGCCCGGGGCGCTGCCGGTGCTCAATGGCCGTGCGGTTCATTTCGGGCTGATGATCGGGCTCGCGTTCGAGTGTGAGATCGCCGACCGCTCGCTGTTTCACCGCAAGAACTACTTCTATCCCGACTCGCCCAAGGCCTACCAGATCTCCCAGTACGACGTGCCCCTGTGCCGCGGCGGCAGCGTCGGAGACGTCCGGATCCACCGCGTGCACCTGGAGGAGGACGCGGCGAAGCTCAACCACATCGGAGCGAGCGGCCGGATCCACGGTGCCGACCGCAGCTGGGTCGACTTCAACCGTTGCGGCACGCCGCTGGTCGAGATCGTCACCGAGCCGGACCTGCGCTCCTCCGAGCACGCCCGCGACTGGCTGCGGCTGCTGCGCTCGACGCTGCGGGTGCTCGGCGTGTCCGACGTCAACATGGAGGAGGGGTCGCTGCGCTGCGACGCCAACGTGTCGGTCCGTCCGGCGGGATCGAGCGAGCTCGGGACCAAGACCGAGCTGAAGAACATGAACTCCTTCCGCTATCTCGAGCGTGGCGTCCGTGCCGAGATCGAGCGGCAGATCGGCCTGCTCAACGCCGGCGAGGCGGTCGTTCAGGAGACGCTGCACTTCGATCCGGCCAGCGGGAGCCTGACGCCGCTTCGCTCCAAAGAGGAGGCTCACGACTACCGCTATTTCCCCGAGCCGGATCTGGTCCCGCTGATGGCGACCGAGGCGATGGTCGCGGCGGCTCGAGCCGCGCTGCCCGAGCTGCCGGCCGACCGGGCGAAGCGGTTCGAACGCGAGCTCGGGCTGAGCGCCGAGAGCGCCCGCTTGCTCGGCTTCCGCCCCGAGCTAGGCGACTACTACGAGCGGGCGCTGGCGGGCGACGGGGACGACCCGACTGCGCTCGCCAACTGGATCCCGGCGCTGATCGAGCGGATCGGATCAGACCAGGACCCGGCCGACTCAAAGGTCTCGCCCGAAAGCCTCGCGAAGCTCGCCGCGATGGTTGGCGCCAAGGAGGTCAGCCGTGACGCGGCGCGGGAGGTGCTGACGAAACTCGTCGAGGAGGGAGGCGACCCTCGCGAGATCGTCGCGAGGGAGGGCCTGGGAGCGATCAGCGGCGACGACGGCGGCCTCGAGGCGCTCGTCGACGGCGCGATCGCCTCCGATCCGGACGCGGCCGAGCAGGTCCGCGCCGGCAACCGGAGGGCGATCGGGCCGCTCGTCGGCTACGTGATGCGCGAATCCAAAGGCCGCGCCGACGGTGGCGAGGTCACGCGCTTGATCGTCGAGCGCCTCAAGGGCTAACTCGCCGGCCGGCGCACGCTGACGCGCGCCCGGCTCAAACCTGCAGAGAGGCCTAACTTCTGCTCAGTCGAGACGGCGCGAAAGCCGCCGCACGACGAAACCGGTTGCAAGCAGCGTGCCGCCGCCGGCCACCAGCAGGACCACGTCGAGACCCGTGAACGGGAGCGAGCCGCTGGTAGTGCTTGCGGTGGTGCCCGAAACTGACGAGCAAAGCTGCGGGTTATAGGCCTGGCAGGTGGAGTTTCCCTGCGCCAAAGCCGTTGCCGGCAGCGCCAATGCGATCAGAATCGCCCCCAAAATCGTGATGCGTCTCATGCGTCCCTTCGGTTGACCCTGTATATCCCGCAGCCGCAGCACCTTCGGCAGGTCGCGGTCTGTCTTGTCCCTATTCAGGATGGTACATAAAGGCTCGGACCGGCAATGCTACTTGCGGGGCCGGAACCCTTGCGCACCAAACCGTGCAATGTTTAACGCCTCGAGAGGGACGCAGCTTGCGGGGGGAAGATGGACGTTTGTACCGATTCTCGGGCCGGCCGCAATGCCATCCCGGTGTAACGGCCGATCCCACCGTCCATGGGCAAGCCAACCCTCCTTGCGCTCGCAGCGCTGTTGCTCAGTGCTGCGCCGGTCGCTGATGCTCATGCACGAGCACACCAGCGGCGCGGTGGCCCCCGCGCGCATGCCGCGTCGCCCGCGCCGAGGTACGTTCCGCCGGTTCACTGCGACATGTTCGCGTCGCCGGCCGGTTCCGATGCAACCGGCGACGGCAGCCTGATCGCCCCGTTTTCGTCGGTCGGCAAGCTCGATGACGCGCTCTCGCCCGGTCAGACCGGCTGCCTGCGCGCCGGCTCCTACGGCGGCACCAAGACGTGGCACCAGATCGACTCCGATGGCAGCTCGACCGGGCGGATCACGATCACCTCATTCCCCGGGGAGACAGCCACGGTCCGCGGCTACGTCGACATCGAGGGCTCCTACACGACGCTCTCGCATCTCAGCATCGATGGCTCCAACACCTTCTATGACAAGCACCCGGCCGGCGTCAATTGCCCGGCGCCGACGTCGCAACCATTGACGATCGCCGGTCGCAACGATGTGCTCGAATACGACGACTACTACCAGTCGGTCGCGCGGCTACGCGGGACCGGGGTCGGCGTCGGCTTCTGGGGCGACGCCGACAACACGATCATCCGGTACGACAAGATCCACGATGTCGGCCAGTGCCAGGCCTACGACCACCTGATCTACCTGTCGCACGGCAACAACGTGCGGATCTACAACAACTGGCTGTGGAACGACACGCACGGCCGCGGTGTGCAGTTGTACCCGGCGCCCACGAACGCGAGCGTATTCGGCAACGTGATCGATCACGTCGGCGAGGGATTCGTAATCGGCAACGAATCCGGCGACACCGTCTCTGGCAACCAGATCTACTCCAACATCGTCACCAACTCGACCGGGTTGCCCTCGCAGAACATCCCCGGTGAGGCGATCCACGACCTCTACGGCGGACGGCCGGGCACCAACAACGCGTTCTTCAACAACGTCGTCTACCGGAACCCGGGCGGCATCGGGCGGCTGACGTCGGTCAGGGCGTTCGGGAATACGACCTCGGTCAACCCCGAGTTCGTCGACGCGACCGCCCACAACTACGACCTGCGTCGCAACAGCCCGCTGAGCGGCGCGCACTGAGAACTCGCTCGGGTAGGCTCGACGACGAGTTCGTTGTCGATCCAACGCCGATTCAGATCAGCCTTCACGCTGGCCGCATTTGCGGTCGTGCTGGTGGTCGGCGATGCCGCTGCCACACCGCTCGAGAGCCCAGCGTTGCAGTGCACGATGTACGCGTCGCCGTCGGGCTCAGACGCCTCCGGCGACGGTAGCGTGACGGCGCCATTCGCCTCGGTCGGCAAGCTCGACGGTGCGCTTTCGCCGGGGCAGACCGGTTGTCTGCGCGCCGGGACCTATGGCTCGACGAGCTCACACATCGAGCTCGCCAACGACGGCTCGGCGCTGGGTCAGATCACGATCAACTCATTCCCCGGCGAGACCGCGACAGTCCGCGGCTGGGTCGACGTCGAAGGCTCCTACACGACGCTCTCGCATCTCAGCATCGACGGCTCCAACAGCCTCTACACGCAGCACCCGGCAGGCGTCAGCTGCCCGGCGCCGACGTCGCAGCCGCTGACGATCGCCGGGCACGACGACGTGCTCGAGTACGACGACTACTCCCAATCGGTCGCGAGCCTGCGCGGCAACGGCATCGGGATCGGCTTCTGGGGCAACGCCGACAACACGATCATCCGCTACGACAAGATCCACGACGTCGGCCAGTGCCAG
>DASXDD010000104.1:0-2331 GCA_036490775.1 Solirubrobacteraceae bacterium
CGAGATCACGACGCCCGGTCCTTATGGCGAGGACGTCGAGGACGACTCCTTCTACGTGCTGTTCAACGCCCACTACGAGGACTGCGCCTTCCAGCTCCCGCGCCGGCGCTTCGGCGCCAACTGGGCGCTGGAGCTGTCGACCGCCGACCCGCTCGCCGAGGCAGGCAGCCAGCGCTACCAAGCGCAGACCGAGGTCACGGTCACGTCGCGCTCGATCCTGGTGCTCAAGCGGGTCTAGCGCTTGAGTCCTCCGGTCGAGCTCAGGGCGACGTACCGCCTGCAGCTGAACCCCGAGTTCGGGTTCGCCGCCGCGCGCGAGCGCGTGCCCTACCTGCGCGACCTCGGCGTCTCGCACCTGTACCTGTCGCCGTCGCTGCAGGCACGGTCGGGTTCGACGCACGGCTACGACGTGATCGATCCCGGGCGCCTGTCGGACGCGCTCGGCGGCGCCGAGGAGTTCTCGCGGCTCGCCCGTGCGGCGCACGAGGCCGGGCTCGGCGTCGTGCTCGACGTCGTCCCCAACCACATGGCCGCCGACGACGCCAACCGGTACTGGGCAGACCCGGAGTTGCGTCGACGGTTCTTCGACATCGATCCGGTCACCGGCGAGCATCGCCGCTTCTTCGACATCACCGACATGGCCGGGGTGCGCCAGGAGGACCAGGCGGTGTTCGACCGCACCCACGAACTCATCCTCGGGCTGGTCGCCGACGGGCTCGTCGACGGGTTGCGGATCGATCACCCCGATGGGCTCGCCGATCCGGCGCAATACCTGCTGCGGCTGCGCGACCGCGGTGCCGAACGGGTCTGGGTCGAGAAGATCCTCGAGCCCGGCGAGCAGCTGCGCGACTGGCCGGTCGCGGGCACGGTCGGCTACGAGTTCCTCGACGACGTCTGCGCGTTGTTCGTCGACCCGGCCGCCGAGGCGCCGCTGACGGCGCTGTGGCAGCGGGTGTCGGGCGATCGTCGGTCGTTCGCCGAGGTCGCCCATGAGGCCAAGCTCGAGCAGATCCACGGGAGCTTGCGTCCGGAGCTCGAGCGGCTCGGGCGCGCCGCCGAGCTCGGGGGCGAGTCCGTGGATTTGGAGACGCTGGCGGCGGCGGTGGCTTCGTTGCCCGTGTATCGCACATACGTGGAGCCGGAGACCGGGCGCGTCACCGAGGAGGATCGCGTGGCGGTCGCCGCGGCACGGATGCCGGCGCAGCTCGCCTCGATGCTGCTGCTGCAACGCGACGGCCCGCCCGAGTTCGTGACACGCTTTCAGCAGACGACGCCGGCGGTCACCGCCAAGGGGGTCGAGGACACGGCGTTCTACCGCTACGCGCGACTGATCGCGCTGAACGAGGTCGGCGGCGACCCGGGGCGATTCGGGATCAGCGTCGAGCAGTTCCACGCCGGTTGTCTGGAGCGCGCACGGAGATTCCCCGACAACCTGCTGACGACCCAGACCCACGACGCCAAGCGCTCGGCCGACGTGCGCGCGCGGATCGCGACGCTCGCGTCGATGCCGGCGGAGTGGGAGGCGGCGGTCGACCAATGGTTTGAGCTGACCGAGCCGCTGCGCGACGGCGGCGCCCCCGATGACGTCGAGCGCTACTTCCTGTTTCAGACGCTTGTCGGTGCGTGGCCGATCGAGCTCGATCGGGTGGACGCGTACATGGAGAAGGCGCTGCGCGAGGGCAAGCGCAACACCAACTGGATCGAGCCCAATCCCGACTGGGAAGCGTCGGTGAGGCGGTTCTGCGCTGCGTTGTACGAGCACCGGCCTTTCTTGGACGTGTTCGAGCCGTTCGCGGCGCGGGTCGCTGCGGCGGCCGAGCGCGCTGTCCTCGGACAGGTGCTGCTGAAGCTCACCGTGCCCGGGGTCCCGGACCTGTACCAGGGCGACGAGCTCCCGTTCCTCGCGCTCGTCGACCCCGACAACCGCCGCCCGGTCGACTGGGGCTGGCGCGAGGCGATGCTCTCGCGCCTGATGGGCGGCGCCCCGCCGGTCGCCGAGACGCGCAAGCTGTTCTTGATCCTGCGGCTGCTGACGCTGCGGGCCCGGCGCCCGGAACCGTTCGCGACCGGCGCCTATGAGCCGCTCGAGGCAGGCGACGGCGCGTGTGCGTTCTCCCGAGGCGGCGAGGTGCTGGTCGTCGTCGGTGTGCGCGACAGCGCCGGCGAGGGGCTGATCGCCGCGCCCGAGGGCGAGTGGCGCGACATCCTGCGCGGCGATACGCGCTCGTTCGCTTCGCGCCAGCCGCTGGGCGAGCTGCTCGGCGAGTTCGGGGTGGCGGTGTTCGAGCGGCTGGGCCGGTAGGGGTTCCGGGGGACCGGGACCGGGGACCG
>DASXDD010000105.1:0-34774 GCA_036490775.1 Solirubrobacteraceae bacterium
CGACCCGATCCTCTCGTTCTGGCTGGCGTACATCATGACCCGTCCACTCGGCGCGTCGATCGGAGACGAGATGTCACAGCGTGACCCCACGTACGGTGGGCTCGGCCTTGGCACGACGGCGACCAGCTACGTATTCCTCGCGTTGATCCTCGCGCTCGTGACTTACCTGACGGTCACCCGGACCGACCGGACCGAGCTGACCGGGCCGCAGGGCGCCCGCCAGCGGCGAACGCGTCGCGAATCGCTGCGCTCCGAACCCGCAGGGCAGGAGGCCTGACATCTGAGCGCGCCGGCCGGCCAGTAGCGTCTGCGCGATGGTCCGGCCGGCGCGCGTGATCGTCTGGGTGCTGCTGTCGGCCGTGCTCCTAATCGGGTGCGCGACGGCGATCGGGAAGCTGCTCGGGCTCGCCGAGAATCCGGATGGCTCGACTGGGATCGACCGCGCGATCACCTCCTGGTTCGTCGCGCGGCGGGCGTCGTGGCTGACGACGGCGGCGCGCTCGCTGTCATTCGTGGGCAGCCAGCGATTCCTGATCCCGATCGTCGCGCTCGCGGTCGTCGTGCTGGTCGTGCGGGCACGGCTAGCGCTGGCGTGCTTTCTCGTGGCCGGCTGGGGTGGCGCGCTCGCGATCTATTCGGTGATCAAGCCCCTCGTCGACCGCCCGCGACCGCCCCGCCAGATCTGGCTGACCGACGTGCCGGGCTCGGCGTTTCCGTCCGGGCACGCGACGCAATCGCTGGCGACGTTCGCTGCGCTCGCGATCGTGCTCGGGGTGCTCGTGCCCCGGATGCGCGGTCCGGGGCTCGCGTTGGCGGCGGCGCTCGCGCTCGCGATCGGACTGTCGCGCATCTATCTCGGTGTGCACTGGGCAACCGACGTGTGCGCCGGCTGGCTGATCGGCGCCGCGTGGGTCACGCTGGTCACCCGTTGTCCCGCAGGATGGGACGTGGTTCTGCGGGGAGAGAGAAGCAGAGCCGCGCCAGATGGCATGAACTTGGCATCCGACAGGGGTTAGATTCGGCTGCGCAGCGGATGAGCGCACCGAGCCACACATCAGACGGCGGGGACATAAGCGTCCTGATCGTCGGCGGCAGCCTGGTCGGCCTGACGACCGCGCTGTTCCTGCGGCTGCACGGGGTCGACTGCCTGGCCGTCGAGCGCCACGGCGGCACCGCGATCCATCCTCGCGCCGGGCACTTCCAGCTGCGCACGGTCGAGATCCTGCGATCCGCCGGCTTGGAGGACAGCGTCCGCAGCAAGTCGGCCGAGAAGTATCTGCTGCACGGCGGCATCAACAACGTCGAGTCGCTCGCGGGCCGCGAGATCGCGAGCTATTTCTCCAACCTGAACGCGGGCGTCGAGGAGTTCAGCCCGACCCTGCGCTTGTTCGTCGATCAGGACGTGCTCGAGCCGCTGCTGCGGGCCCGGGCCCGGGAGCTGGGGGCAAAGCTCCGATATCGAACCGAGTGCAGCGAGCTCGAGCAGGACGCCGACGGCGTTACCGCGACGCTGCGCGGACTCGACGACGGCAGCGAGACGACCGTTCGCGCGCAGTACGTCGTCGCCGCCGACGGCAACCGCAGCCCGATGCGCGAGCGGCTGGGCATCGCGATGCGAGGTCACGGGGTGCTGTCGAACAGCATCACGATCTACTTCCGCTCCGACGTCGACCTGTCGCCGTTGCTCGAAGGCCGCGATCAGGGCGTCAACTACGTCACCAATCCGGTGCTCCGGGGCTTCTTCCGGCTCGACCGCTCGGGCAACCGCGGGTTTCTCGTAGTCAACCTCGTCGGCGACACGGCTCGGCCAGAGATCGTCGCCGCCTACCCCGACGCACCTTGGGCCAACGCCGCCGACACGATCGACGAGCGGCGCGCGCTCGAGCTCGTCCGCGCCGCGATCGGCGTCCCGGAGATCCCGGTCGCGATCGAGGACATCGCGAAGTGGCAGGCGGTGGCCGACAGCGCTGAGCGCTATCGCGACGGCCGCGTGTTCCTGGCCGGCGACGCCGCCCACACGATGCCTCCCAACGGCGGCTTCGGAGGCAACACCGGCGTTCAGGACGCGCACAACCTCGCGTGGAAGCTCGGGCTCGTGCTTGGCGGTGTCGCCGGTCCGGGACTGCTGGACACCTATGACGACGAGCGGCGGCCGATCGGTGAGCTAACCGTCGAGCAGGCGTACACGAGGTATGTGACCCGGGTCGCGCCCTACCTCGGCGCCGACGGGATGCAGGCGCTGGTCGACGACTTCTCGATCGAGATCGGCTGCCGCTACAACTCGTCCGCCGTCGTGCTCGAGCCCGGCGATGATCGCGCGCTGCACCAGCATCCAAGCGAGTCCAAGGGTCGGCCCGGCTCGCGTGCGCCGCACGTGTTCCTCGCACGCGACGGTCAGGAGGTCTCGACGCTCGATCTGTTCGGCCGCGGCTACGTGCTGCTGGCGGGAGCGCAGGGCGGCGGCTGGCGCGAGGCGGCGCTTGCCGCGGCCGGAGGCCTCGGGCTGGAGCTCGATGCGTACGTGGTCGGCGACGAGCTCGCCGACCCCGGCGACAGCTTCCCAGCCGCGTACGGGATCTCCGTCGCCGGCGCGGTCGTGGTCAGGCCCGACGGCGTGGTCGGATGGCGCTGCGCTGACGCGACCGCAGTCTCTGAAGCGACGATGCGCGATGTGCTCGCGTCGCTGCTCTGCATCCAATAAAAGGAAAGCTGGTGAAGTAGTGGCATCGCTCTATCGCTCCGACACGGTCGGATCGCTCCTGCGGCCCGAGTACCTGCTGCGCGCCCGCGCGCGGTTCGAGGCCGGCGAGTTGGCACCCGCGCGCTACAAGGAGATCGAGGATCGCGGCGTCGACCACGTGATCGCGATGCAGGAAGGCGCGGGGATGGACGTCGTCACCGACGGGGAGCTGCGACGGCACACATTCATCGACCAGCTGCTCGAGGCCGTCGAGGGCCTGACGCCCGACCCTGAGCCCGAGCACATCCCGGTTCCGTTCTACGACGAGAGCGGCGGCGAGCAGAGCGTCTTCGCGGTGCCTCTGTCGGTCACCGACAAGCTCGTGCGCCGGCGGATGATGACCGTCGAGGAGTTCGCGTACGCGCGCGCGAGGGCTCGCCGGCCGGTCAAGGTAACGCTCCCGAGTCCGTTGATGCTGTTCCTGGTGTGGTCGCCTGAGCGCACGCGCGACGCCTACAGCGACCCGTTCGAGCTGTTCGCCGACGGCCTGCGCCTGATGCGCGAAGAGGCCGAGGAGCTCGCCCGGATGGGCTGCGAGTACATCCAGGTCGACGCGCCCGACTTCGGGCAACTGATCGACCCCGCCCAGCAGATCGCTTGGGGTGAGGTGGGGATCCCGTTCGATCGCGTGATGACCGAGGGCGCCGACATGCTCAACGAGCTCGCGACCGTTCCCGGCGTCACGTTCGGGCTGCATATCTGCAAGGGCAACTACGACAGCCACTGGATCAGCGCCGGCGGCTACGGCGCGATCTCCAAGCAGCTGTTCCCGCGGCTGACCAACTATGACCGGCTGCTGCTGGAGTACGAGAACGAGCGCTCCGGCTCGTTTGACCCGCTCGCCGACGTGCCCGATGACAAGGTCGTCGTGCTCGGCCTGGTCTCGTCGAAGTTCGCCGAGCTCGAGTCGCCCGATCAGCTGCTGGCACGGATCGATGAGGCGAGCAAGTTCCATCCGCGCGACCAGCTCGCGCTGTCGACGCAGTGCGGCTTCTCGTCGGCGGGCCCCGGCAACGCGATCAACGAGGACGCCCAGGAGAAGAAGCTGCGCCTGATCGCCGAGGTGGCCGACCGCGCCTGGGGGTGAGGCCCGCAAGCGCGTAAGCTGCGCACGATGGCGACAGTTCAGGCGGTACACGACTACTCCCGGCCCGCAGTACTCCGGGTCGACTCGTTCCCGATGCGGCTGTTCGAGAAGGCAAAGCGCCTCGGGGTCTGGAACCCCTCCGACATCGACTTCACGCAGGACCGCGTCGACTGGGAGGAGATGAACGACGAGCGCCGGACCGCGATCATCCGGCTGACGGCGCGATTCGTTGGCGGCGAGGAGGCGGTGACGCTTGACCTGCTGCCGCTGATGCTCGCGATCGCCCGTGAGGGGCGACTCGAGGAGGAGATGTTCCTGACGACGTTCCTGTTCGAGGAGGCCAAGCACACCGACTTCTTCAGCCGCTGGCTGCGTGAGGTTGCGGGCTCGCCCGAGCTTCCGCCGGCGCCGGCGCCTGCGGTGCAGCTTTTCGACGTCGAGCTTCCGAGCGCGATGAACGCGCTGCTCGAGGATCAGTCGCCGGCCGCGATCGCCCGTGCGTCGGTGACCTACAACATGATCATCGAGGGCGTCCTGGCCGAGACGGGCTACCACAACTACCACAGCTCGCTGGCTGTCAACGGGCTGATGCCGGGGTTGTGCGAAGGGCTCGTACAGATCAAGCGCGACGAGTCGCGCCACATCGCCTACGGCGTCTATCTGCTCAGCCGGCTCGTCGCCGAGGACCCTGGGGTCTGGGACGTGATCGAAGCGCGAATGCGCGAGCTTCGACCGCTCGTCGATGCGATCATCGGCGCCGGCTACCAGGCCTACCCCGACGGCGTAACCCCGTTTGGCCTGCGCCAGGACCAGGCCGCCGAGTTCGCGTCAAGCCAGTTCCGCAAGCGCTACGAGCGAATCTCAAAGGCTCGCGACAGCACGCTCGCCGAGATCGAGGCGACGAGCGACCCGGGCGAGGTGCAAGACCTCGTCACCGAGCTCTGAGCTCCTCGGGTTCCTCGAGCGCCTCGAGCGCCTCGAGCGCCTCCAGCGCAGACTCGACCACCGCCTGGTTGCTCGTCACGACTCGGACACCGAGTTCGTGCTCGATCCGCTCACGGGCCTCGAACGCGCGGAAGTTCGTACACGAGACAAACACGAGCTCGACGTCTGCGTCCCGCAGCGTCTCTGACGCGAACGCGGCGATCCGGTCGGGGGCAACCGCGCCAATCTCCGCGTTGTCGACGATTCCCATGCCGTAGATCGCGGCGACCGACACGCCGTCGTCTTCGAGGCTGGCCGCGATCTTGTCGTTGAGCTCGCGCACGTAGGGGGTGAGCACGCCGACGCGCCGGGCGCCGTGGGCGGCGATCGCTTCGCGCACGGCCGCCGCGACGCTGATCGCGCGAGCGCCGGTGCGCTGCGCGATCCGCTCGATCAACTCCTGCTCGGCGGCGTTCCCGCGCAGCGCGCCGGCGCTCGTACAGGCGAACACGACCACGTCGGGCTGCACGGTCGCGAGGTCGCGCAGTGCGATCGGCAGGTGCTCGTCGAGCATCGCCTCCTCGGCCTGCGCGGTGACCTCCTCCAGGTACATGCGCGCGGTGTGCAGCGTCGCGCCCGCGGGCATCCGGCGGTAGAAGTCGACCTCGGCGACCGTGTTGGACGACGGGACGATTAGCCCGACGCGGGCCGTCATCTCGTCATCGAACTCCGACTGGCTCGCGCTCGCTCGGCCGTACTGCGGGCTCCTGAACGTCCGGCGCGCGCCGCGGCTTCGCCTTCTCCGATCCGAGTCCGGTCGTGCTGCGAACGCGGACCTCGTCGAAGCTGTCGAGTCCGAGCTGTTCGTGGCGCCCGAGCCAGGTTCCGATGAAGCAGCCGAGGAACCCGATCGGAATCGACACGATCGCCGGGTTGCCGAGCGGGAACGGAGCCGCGGTCTTCGGAGACCAGACCATCGGCGAGAGGATGATCAGCACGATCGAGGAGACCAACCCGAAGGCGATCCCGAACACGACGCCCATCGTGTTGAAGCGCCGCCATGTGAGCGCCAGCAGCAGCACCGGGAAGTTCGCCGATGCGGCTACCGCGAACGTCATGCCGACTAGCAGCTGCACGTTGAACGTCGGGCCCGCGATGATCGCGATCACCGCGCCGATCGCGCCGATCACTGCGACCGCGATCCGGCCGGCGACGATCTCCTGGCGGTCGGTCGACTGGCCCTTGCGCAGCACGGTGCCGTAGACGTCGTGCGCGGCAGCGCCCGACGCGGCCATCAGGACGCCGGCCACGACCGCGAGGATCGTGGTGAACGCGATCGCGCTGATCGCGGCGAAGAAGATGTCCCCGCCCGCGCTTCCGGGACCGCCGCCGAGGTGCTGGGCCAGGTAGGGCGCAATCAGGTTGCCGCTCTTACCGCCGAGCTGCACGCCTGCGTCACCGAGAATCGCGCGTCCGCCCAGGCCGATGATCGCCACCAGCACGTAGAAGACGCCGATCAACCCCACGGCCCAGCCAATCGACCGGCGCGCGGCGCGCGCGTTGGGCACGGTCATGAACCGCATCAAGATGTGGGGGAGGCCGAGCGTTCCGAGCATGAACGCGATCCCCGTCGAGATCTCGTCGACGCGATTGGGGAACACCAGCCCGGGCCCGCCGTACGCGGATCCCTGGCCCGACCGCGCCGCAGCGCGGTTCAGCAGCCGGATCGGATCGAAGCCGAACTTGGCCAGCACCCAGACCGCCATCGTCGCGACCCCGAGCATCAGCAGCATCGCCTTGATGATCTGCACCCAGGTCGTCGAGATCATGCCGCCGATCACGACATACGTCAGGATCGCCGCCACGGTCAGCAGTACCGAGACCCAGAACGGTATCCCGATCAGCGCCTGGACGAGCGATCCCGCAGCCACCGACTGCGCGACGACGTAGAACGCCGCGATGCACATCGTCGAGATGCCCGATGTGACCAGCACGCGACCGACCGGCAGCCTCAAGAAGAGCACGTCGGCCATCGTGTAGCGGCCGGCGTTGCGCATCCGCGCGGCGAGCAACACGAGCAGGGGGACGAACGACAGCAGTGCCGCGATCCCGGTCATGTAGCCGTCGAAGCCCGACAGGAACATCAGCCCGACGACGCCGAGGAACGCGGCCGCCGACAGGAACTCACCGGCGATCGCGATCCCGTTCTGTGCACCGGTGATCCCGCGTCCGGCCGACCAGAAGTCGGTCGCGGACTGAATCCGGCTCGCCGCCCAGAATGTGATGCCGAGCGCCACCGCCAGCACGCCGATGAACACGGCGATCGTCAAGCCACGGGCGGGCGCCGCGGCGGTCAGAAGAGTTGTCGAGAAGCTCATCGTGACTCCTCGCTGTAGCCGCCGCGGCGCAGCATCTCCTGCGACCTCCGCTCCAAGCGCTCGGCGAATCGCAGATACGCCCACACCAGCACCCAGCAGAACACGGTGAGCGCGAGAATCCAGATGTAGGCGACCGTCAGTGCGCCGTCGACCGACTTGCTCATGAACGGGCGCGCGTATCCGCTCAGCACGAGAAACGTCCCGGCGACGACGGCGAACGCGCCCAGCGTGATCACCATCGCGCGCCTGCGCAGCGATTCGAGCCGCTTGTACTCAGAGGACTCGGCGATCTCGTGCCAGGGGACAACGGAACCGGTTGCGTCGCGGCTCAAAGGTCTCACCTCTCTCCCGCCCGGATGGGCCTGGTTCGCCGGTCCTGTAAAAGTGCTACCCAGGCGCCGTCAGGAGAAACCGTCGAGGGCCTGCTGGGCTGGCCGTCTGCGATCATGGCGGCGTGGCGGCGAGTCTCGTAAGCCCCGTCCTGGTGGGACGCCAGGCGGAGTTGGAGTCGCTGGCGGGCAGCCTCGAGCAGATCCTCGCCGGCGGCCAGGTCACCGTGCTCGTCGGGGGCGAGGCCGGCGTCGGCAAATCGCGGCTGGTGCACGAGCTGATCGACCGCGCCCGCGGCGCCGGCGCGCGAGTGCTGGCCGGAGGGTGCGTCGAGCTCGGCGGCGGCGGGATCCCGTTCGCGCCGCTGGTGGCGATGATGCGCGAGCTCGCCGGCGAGCTGCCGACCGAACAGCTCGACGAGGTGCTCGGCCCCGCACGCACCGAGATCGGGCGGCTGGTCCCGGAACTCAGCGACGGCGCCTCGGGCCCGCCGGTGCCCGAGCGCGAGCCATCGACGCTGCTCGAGCTGATCGTCGGCGCGATCGCCCGGCTGGCGGCGGACACGCCGCTGATGCTCGTGTTCGAGGACCTGCAATGGGCCGACGGACCCTCGCTGGACCTGCTCGCGCTGCTGGTGACCCGCTCGACGCCGGGGCTGCTGCTGGTGCTGACCGCGCGCTCCGACGAGCTGCACCGCGCGCACCCGTTCAGGCGGATGGCCGCGCGCTGGGAGCAGCAGCGGTTCGCCGAGCGCCTGGAGCTCGAGCGCCTCGGGCCGCCCGAGGTTGCCGCGCAGATCGAGGCGATCCTCGGCGAGCGACCGGATGGTGAGCTGGTCGCGTTCGTGGCCGAACGCTCTGAGGGGATTCCGCTGTTCGTCGAGGAACTGCTCGGCGCGGTCCGTGACGGCCGGATCGAACAGGACTTCCTGCCGCCGTCGCTGCGCGACGTCCTGCTGGCCCGCGCTGACCTGCTCTCGGCCAACGGCCAGCATGTGCTGCGGGCGGTTTCGGCGGCTGCGGGATGGGTGCCCGATCGTCTGCTCGGGACGGTCGCGGGGCTGACCGACGCCGACCTCAACGCGGGCCTTCGCGAGGCGGTCGAGCAGCAGTTGCTCGTCGTCGACGGCTCCGGACGCGGGTACGGATTCCGCCACGCGCTTGCTCGGGCCGCGATCCACGAGGACCTGCTGCCAGGGGAACGAGCTCAGTTGCATCGTGCGTACGCCGAGGCGATCGAGCGAAGCGTCGAGCTCGCCGGCGACCTCGACGCGAGCTCGATGCTCGCGCACCATTGGCTGGCGGCGCATGACATGCAGCGCGCGTTGCCGGCCTCGGTTCGCGCCGGTCGTGCGGCGGCCGCGGCATGGGTCCCGTCCGCGGCCCAGCGACACTTCGAGCTGGCGCTCGAGCTGTGGCACCAGGTACCCGACGCCGCGCAGCGCGCCGACGTCGATCACGCCGAGCTGCTCGGAGCCGCGGCACTGGCGTCGTATCAGGCCGGCGCGGTCGAGCGTGGGCTCGCGCTCGTCGACCAGGCGCTCGCGGAGGTCGGCGATGACAGTCCGATCGAGCGCCGGGCAAGCCTGCTGGTCCACCGAGCCGAACTGCTTGCGGATCTCGCGCGCGAGGACGAGGGGCTGGCCGTGCTCGAGGCCGCGGTGGCGCTGCTGGCGCCGGACGTGCGAACTCTGGCCGGCGCGCAGGTCCTGTGCTCCTTTGCACGCGCGCTCGCCCGCGTCGAGCAGATCGAGCGGGCGGACGAATGGTCGCGCCGCGCGTTGGAGGCCGCGGAAGCCGTCGACGCCGTCGACCTCAAGCTTCAGGCACAGCTCGTGCTCGGGCATGCGCTGGTCTACGGAGGGGATGTCGAGGGCGGGCTCGAGCTGATGCACCGGACCGGAATCGAGAGCCGGAGTGCCGGAGTGCCCTGGATCGCCTGCCGTGTGTTCGTCAACCTCTCCGACCAGCAGTTGATGCTCGGCCGCTACGAGGAAGCGGTGAAGACGATCGATGAGGGCATGCCGATGGCCGAGCAGGCCGGACTCGAGCGCACCGTTGGCGCGTTCATGCGCGGGAACAGAGCCGAGGCGCTGATGCGGTCGGGGCGATTGCAGGAGGCAATGGCCGCGGTGGCTCCGGGCGCCGAGGCACCGGGTGTGTTCGCTGGAACGCTGCTGCTGCTGCGCGCCGAACTTCATCTGGTCAGCGGCCGCCGTCGCGAGGCGGAGCTCGATCTGCGCGACGCGCGCCGTCACCTGCGCCGCTCCTCTGCCAGCCAGTTCGCACTGCCGCTCGCGGCGCTCGAGGCTGAGTTCGCACGCTCGGGCGGCGACCTCGAGGCGGCGCGAGACCTGGTGGAGCGCGCGCTAACCGAGACGGGAGCCGGTGGTGAGCACAGGTACCAGTGGCCGCTGTTCTCGCTTGGAGCGCGGATCGAAGCCGAGCGCGCATTGGCGTCGCGGGACGCGGGCCGCCCACCTCCCGAAGACGCCGATCGCCGGATCGGGGCGGTGCGCGAAGCAGCCGAGGCAACCGCAACCACGACGCCGGGGGACCGCGGGCACCTCGCGCTGGTCCGCGCCGAGCACGCGAGCATGATCGGGTCGGGGCAGTCGGAGGCGTGGTCGGTCGCGGTTGACGCGTGCCGCGAGATGAACGAGCCGTTCGTGCTGTCCTATGCGCTGCTCAGGCGCGCCGAGGCACTGATCGCAGCGGGCGACGGCGAGGCAGCGGCCGCATCTGCGCAGGAGGCGCTGGTGCTCGCGCAGCCGATGGGCGCCGTGCCGCTCGTCGAGGAGATCGAGGCGCTGATGCGCCGCGGACGACTGCGGCCGGCGCCGGACGCTTCGCCGGGTCGCGGCGAGAACGGCGCGGCGAGCGATGACCCGGCCTTGGACGAGCTCGAGCGGCTCGGCCTGACCTCGCGAGAACGCGAAGTGCTGCGACTGGTCGCCGAGGGGTACTCAAACAGCCAGATCGGTGATCGGCTGTTCATCAGCCGCAAGACGGCGAGCGTTCACGTATCGAACATCCTCGCCAAGCTCGGGGTCTCGACGCGGATCGAGGCTGCGGCGATCGCGCACCGGCTCGGCGATTAGTCTCCGCGCGTTACACGGATGGGCATGCTCATCGGACTCCTCAGTTCGCAGCGTCCGAGACGACGACATGCTTGACATCCGCCATGTAGCGACCGGCGTCCGCTGACGCATCCTCGGGGCTGCGCCCGCGTTCGCGGGCGTCCATGTAGGCGGCGTACCAGTCCCACCAGTCGTGGGGCGGTGCGACCGCCTCGAACGCGCCGTGGCGCTCGGATGTCTCGTGCAGCAGCGTTGCAAGATCTGCGACGTCCATCGCTCACTCCCGTCCGGGGAGCCGCTCGGTGATCCCCTGAAGCAGCCAACCGTTCCCGTCAGGATCGCTGAACGAGGCCCAGCTGCTGTAGGAACGACCTTCCGGGTCAGGGCCGGGTACGCGCTGTGCGGTCCCAGCGTGATGGAACACGCCCGTCTCGTCGTGCCAGACCTCGCTGACCTCGACTCCCTTGGCGATCAGCTCGTCGCGGGCCGCGTCGACGTTCTCGACGATCAGCATCAGGTCCTTGACCGAGCCCGGCTCCATTGACGTGGTCCCGGTCCCGAAGATGACCGAAGCCTTCGATCCCGGAGGGGTCACCTGCACGACCCGGTAGTGCTCGTCGACTGCGAGGTCGGCATCGAGACGCCACCCCAGACGCTCATAGAAGGCCTTAGCACGGTCGACGTCGGCGACCGGCAGAGCCACGACCTCAAGCCGCATCGAGACGGCCTTGGCGCCCGACCCATCCGGCCCGGCGTCGTTGCCCGGCTGCGTGCTGCTCATCGTGACCTCCAGTTGTCGTCGATACCCGGGTCAAGCATGGACCCGGCTTCAGACGGCCTGCCGGGATCGATCGAGCAGGATGTCGCACCAGACGCGGGTACCTTCTTTCGCGTCGCGCGCTACTCCCCAAGCTTCGGACAGCTCGCTGACGATGAATAGGCCGGCACCGCCCACGCGCTCGTGATCGGGTGGGAGGATCCGAGGTTCGAGTCGTGATCCAGGATCGATGACGCTGATTCGAACCCGGTCATCGAGCTCCATGAGCTCCAGAGTCAGCGTCCGGCGGGGGCCGACGTCGGCATGAACAACGCTGTTGGAGACGAGCTCACTGACGACCAAGGCAACATCCGATGCCGTTGTCTGCCCGACCTGGCTCCCAAGCTGGGAAAGCACCGATCTCCGGGCACGACTAGGCGCGTCCGCGCCGCCACGGATTCGCATCGAGATCGGGCCATGTGGGTTCGACGGCTGGGTTGCCCACGCGGTCAATCGGCCGTCCATTCGCTGCGGGGAGCCGCCGAGCACGGAGTCGGAATTCTCTGCGACGCCGCGGCTCGCCCCAGCCGCGACGTCGCCCGCTCGGCCCGTGCCGCTGCAGCCGGCCCGCGCTGCGGATCGAAACGCGTCTCGGCATCTAGCCGCTCATCGGCGACGATTGCGTCGTGTCGCAGCGGCGCGCCGATGGACGCGTGAAGTGAAGATGAGGGCCCCCGCGGATCAGCGCAGCAGCTACAGAACGCTTGGCTCGAATCGGCGCGCGACGCGCTCACTCTCGCTCCTTTGGAGTTGCGTTGCTGTTGCAACGCCTCCACCAGCCGCCGAGAGGCCGCCACGGACGCGCCATTGCGCTTGGTGTCCTGGACCCCGCCGGCGCGGCGCAAGGTCACCGCCAGTCAGCGTCCAGATTCCTCAATCTACTCTCTTTCGGGCGCGTGGCAACCGAGATGGCTCAGCGGTAGAATTCAGCTGATTCTCAACATGGGCGCCCGGCCTGAATGAGGGCTCGTCGCGCCGGGTACACCCAGTAGCAGTGAGCACCGCACAGGGCGAAGCATACGAAGGTAGGACATGAGCGCCGGCGGCCCGGAGCAGGGGCGCCAGCCGCTGGTTGGTGGGAAGCTTCTCGCGGAGATCACGAATCGGATCGTCGCGTTCATGCGTGAGCACTACGGTCGCGGGCCGATCAAGGCCAAGACCTACGTGCTCGACAACCTGATCGTGTGCGTCCTCAGCGACGGGTTCACCGCGATCGAGCGCACGATGGTGGACGGCGGCGAGCCGAACCGCGTCCTGGACATGCGCCGCGACTTTCAGCGAATGATGAAAGCGCGCTATTCCACGATGATCGAGGAGCTCACCGACCGCAAGGTGCTCGCGTTCCTCAGCCAGGCCCATATCGAGCCCGATCTCACGATCGAGATCTTTCTGATGGACGGCCCGGTGCCGGGCTTCGGAGCACTCGAGTTGGTTGATGACCCCGAAGCCCCCGAGGACGCCTGACAGTCGAGACGCTCCAGCCGGGGAGTAGAATTGTGGTTGGGCATTTCATCGCTTCTACGAGCGGTTTCGCGCAAAGCACCGTCGGCCAACTCACCGAACGGCGACCTCACGGACAGGTTCGTCTCTAGCGACGGAAGCGCCGCCGCCTATGGAGGTCGGCCGGACGCCGAATGCGGCGATCCGCACTCGTTGGGCCGTTTTGAAAGGAACTTGTATGCCTCTCTTCTTTTTCACCGTGGAGCAGCAGGAACGCGCGATCGTCGAGCGGTTCGGCAAGTTCGTGCGCGTCGCCGGCCCCGGGCTTCAGCGCAAGTCGCCGTTCGTCGAGAAGGTGGCCGGCCGGATGAGCTTGCAGGTCGAGCAGCTGAACGCTGATATCGAGACCAAGACCCAGGACAACGTGTTCGTGGTCGTCAAGCTCGCGATCCAGTACATGGTCGGCGCCGAGCAAGACAAGGTCAAGGATGCGTTTTACAAGCTCGACGACCCGGAGGTGCAGATGAAGTCATACGCCTTCGATGTCGTTCGGTCGCACATCCCGACGATGGACTTGGACGAGGCGTACGCCGATGCGGACACGATCGCCAAGCACATCCAGGACACGCTGCAGACCCAGATGGCGGACTACGGCTACGAGATCATCAAGGCGCTGATCACGAACATCGAACCCGATCAGCGCGTGAAGGACGCGATGAACAACATCAACGCGGCGCGGCGTAACCAGGAAGCTGCGACATCGCAGGGCGAGGGCGACAAGACGCTGCGAATCAAGAAGGCCGAGGCGGAGTCAGAGGCGATGAGACTTCACGGGGAGGGCGTGGCAGCCGAGCGCCGTGCCATAGCCCAGGGACTGAAGGACTCACTGGCGGTGCTCGCCGACGAACAGGGGATCGATCCGAAGGAAGCAATGGGGCTGGTCGCGCTGACCCAGTACATGGACACGATCCGGTCGGTTGGTGAGCACGGGAACATGACGACCCTGCTGCTTCCGCACTCGCCGGCATCCGTCGGTTCCTTGATGGACCAGGTCCAGCAGGGAATGTTGACCGGCAACCTTGCCGCGGATGCGGCCAGGAGCGGCGGCAACGGCGGTGGGCGTGCGGGCGCTCCGTCGTCACAGACAAAACCACCGAGTACCCGGTAGCCGCTCGGCGAGCATCGCGCGGCCGGAGGAAAGATGGCCGACGGCAGCCAGGCGATGGTCGCGTTTCTCGGCGTCCCCGCTGACCGGCGGCTTTTGGACGAGGACCTGTTCAATCTGCCGGAAGCCGAGCAGCACCGGGAGCCTGAGATCGCTGTCAAGAAACACGACAGGCTCGTCGCGGCGGGATCGCTCCTGACCGGCGTCAGTTTGATCGGTGGTGCCGCGTTGGCGCTCTTTGGCGGCTGGGAGCTGCTGTTCAACGGCGGCGGCGCGGTTGACGCCGTCGTGGCGGTGATCGGAATCCTGCTCGTGGTCACACACTGGGGGTGGGTGCACGTCGCCGAATACGCCGGCCTGACGATCGACGAGCGCCAGCAGCGCGCCAACGACGACGTTGCGCGCGCGTGGCTGTCCGAGATTCAGCCTTACCCGCGCTTCAGCGTCTCGACCAGCGTGCTCGACGACGCCTCCACACGTGTCGAGCGGGTTCTGCATCAACCGGTCCTGACCCCACAGCACACGTTCACGTTCATCCGTGAGACAAGCGCGGAGAAGACCTACGATGCCGACGCTTCGGCCGAGGCGATCGCGGCCACCGTCGAGACGATGCGCCGGCAAGCAAGGATCGAAACCGACCGTCTAGGCGAACTATGGGAAGCCGCCTCCACCACCTATGCGGCAGCGTTGACCAGCGCCGATGACGAGCAACAGCGACTAGCCGCCCAGCGGGCCGCCGCGACCGCGCTTTCGGAACACATCAACGCATCGCTGCTCGAGCCGCCGTTGGTCGAATAGCAACTGGGGTTGTGTTGCGTTGGAAAAGGAGTAACGTCAGCCCAGAGCTGGCCCTGCGGCCGGAAACTCGCGCCGAAGCCCGAATGCCACCGACGGTGCAATTGCGCCCCGAGGCGGGAGGCTAGGCAGCAGCTGCGACTGTGGGGCCGGTTTGTTACCTGGGCGCCGCCATCTCTGAGTGCGTGGTTCGACAGGTTATCGCGCTTGCGGGATGCCCTCTTCCCGGTGCGAACCAACGTCGAGGGATGGAGGGCAACATGACGACCCAGCAGATGGACGACCAGAAGATTCGTGACGTGGTCACGCGCCTCTCGCGCCGCCACGAAAGTGGCGGCACCGTGATCGAGCGTGCCGCGATCGTCGCTGAAGGTGCCGACTCGCAAGAGATCGTGGCGTGGATCGTGGCTCACGACGGGCAACCCGAGTTCCCGTCGGCTGCTGTCGCCCGAGGGGGCCTGCACGGCGGGCGCATGAGCGCCAGTGGCAGCGGAGGTGCGCCGCGGCGTTATGTGTTGCCGCCGGGCGCGCTGTCGTAACGTCGGCGTCTAACCCGCGGAGTAGAGTCACAAGCAGGCTCCACCGCTTGAGTGTTGCGCTCTCGCATTCTTCCTGTGGCAAGTCTTCCTAGACGAGCGAAGAGGAGTGCAGCAGATGGCCAAGCAGACTCAGAAACCAGCTCAGACGCGCCAAGAACCTGGCCCAGGGCGTTCGACGTCCGATCAGGCCTTCAACGAGCTGCGCAGGGAGATCGCCCAACGCAACGAGGCGGCCCATCAGGAAGCTCGCAAGCTTCGAACGGCGCGCGATCGCGAGCAGCAGCTCAGGCGTCACGAACGCGACTCATAGCCGCATAGCGAGGAGCATCTGGCGATGGGGGAAGTGGACCCGAACGTGTCGCTCGAGATCAGCCCCGCCGTGTTCAAGCGGCTTGGCGATTGCGTCAGCTCGGAGATCGAGTCCGCGATCCGTCTGATCGCGCGCAGGCGGATCGACACGGCCTGGATCGCCGAGCAGGCGGCCGGTCCCGATCAGGACGAGCTGACGATCGGCCGCCGTTTCTTCGCGAACACGACCGAGGCAGAACGAGATCTGATCGCGTACTGGCAGATGGTCAAGCTTGTCGAGGCAGAGCGGCTGCGGCTGGCGAACGAGACGTGATGCCGCCCGACGCGCATCCTGCTCAGGCCGGGATCGCCGTGACGGCTACCTCGGGGCTTTCGGCGGGCTCGGGGCGGAGGACGGGCCGGCGGCTGGGCCGCCGGCGGCCGCCGAAGTGGTCGGCGAACGCCCACCCGGCGTAGCAGAGGGAGCCGACCGTGGCGGTGGCTGTAAGCAGCACGCCTGCCGCGGCCGCGCTCGCGACTCCGTGCGAGCCGAGGATCAGCACAGCTGCGGCCGGGCCGAGGGTGGGGCCGATTGGAAGCTGGCCAAGGGTGAACATCGCGATCAGCAGTGCGATCGCGTCCAACAGCGAGACGTGCACGCCGATCCCGCGCAGCACCAGCCAATTGCGCGCGATCTGCGCGCAGATGGCCAGCACCACGAACGCGGTCATGCGACCCCGGTGGCTGCGCATCACCGCGAGACCGGACCAGAGTCCAAGCTGACGGCGCCTCGAGAGGCGACCGAGCCCGAGTACTGCGGCGACCGCGACCGCGACCGCGATAACCGGCGCCCACCAAGGGATGCCGAGCGGCCCGACCAGGGTGAAGGAGAAGATCGCCGTCAACGCGATCTCGACGCTGATGATCGGTACCTCGGCGGCCACCAGCGCTGACACCTGTGGGCTTTCGTGCGGGGCGGTACGGCGCAGCGACGCGATCCGCCCCGCGACCCCGAGTGAGCCGTTGATCACACTCGCGAGGTAGCCGACGCCGGCGGCACGGAACAGCCGGCGGCGGCCGACGGTCGCACCGGTCGCGCGTACGCACACGTGCCACGCCTCGGTGCGCGCGATCAGCGAAACAAGCTGAAGCAGCACGACCAACGACAGGATCCTGATCGGAGCGGCGTGGATCGCCGCCGTGAACTGGCCCCGCCGTCCGGCGAGCGCCACTCCGAGGGCGCCGGCGACTACGACGGCTCCGAGGACGCTGATCACGGCCCGCCGGGGAAGCGAAGGAACTCCTGAACTGCGTTGGCCGAACCTGGAGATGATCAGCCGATCAGCGCGAGCTGCTGCGCCTCGGAGCCGCCGCCTTGTGCGGCACGGATGCAGCCGGGCCGTTCTGGCTCGCCCGCGCGGCGCGACGCGCCGCAGCTTCCTGCTTGAGCTCCGCCTGCTGGGTCGAGAGCGACGCGATCTGCGCCGCACGTCGTTCTGCGGCACTGCTCGGTGCTGCGCGTAGTTCGGATTGCCGCACAACCTGCGGGTTGTCGCGGGACTTCTTTGTTGCGGCGGCCATGGCCCACCGCCTTTCTGCTCTTCTGGCTGAAAACGTCGCCCGGGAAGCGAGAAGAGCTGGGCCCTCTGAGCGCAGGACCGACCCTACCATGATCCGGTCGCCCCGCTCGGATTTCGTCCGGCTCACACCGTCTGCAGGCGGGTCAGTTAGTGCAGAGATCGACTACCACAAGCACTCCGCGCTTGGCGCTTAGCCGGCGTCGCTAGCCTCGGTCGATGATGAGCGTGCCGGCTGACGATTCGTTGCGTGAGGCAGGGAAGCTGCCGACTGGTCGGGTCGCGCGGACGGCGCGGGTCGGTGGACTTGTGACCGGGCAGGGGGTGCGGTGGGCGGGGATGCGAGCCGCCAATCGGGTGAGGACGCCGGCGCGTGCCGCAGCTGCCGAGGATGCGCGGACGGCTGCGCTTGTGCGGCAACTCGTCGAGCAGCTTGGTCAGATGCGCGGCGCCGCGATGAAAGTTGGCCAGATGATCTCGATGGTTGAGTTCGACGGTCTTGGAGATGAACAGCAGGACGAGTTGCGACGCCAGCTCGCGTCACTCCGCGACGGGGTTCCGCCGGTGCCGTTCGCGCGCCTTGAGAAGCTGATGCGGCGGGAGTTCGGCGCGCCGATAAATCGCGTGTTCTCCGACTTCGACGAGCACGCCTTTGCCGCGGCATCGATCGGCCAGGTCCACCGCGCCACGACCGTCGACGGCGACGATGTGGTCGCCAAGATCCAGTATCCCGGCGTTGCGGAAGCGGTTGAGACCGACCTGCGCAACGCGATGCTGCTGCTGCCGCTCGTCAAACGGCTAGCCCCGGGGCTCGACGCAAAGGCGATGGCTGCGGAACTGCGCGAGCGGATCGGTGAGGAGCTTGACTACGAGCTCGAGGCCCAGAACCAGCGCCGCATCGAGCGGCTGATGCGCGGCCACCCGTTCGTCCGGGTGCCACGTGTCTACACCGAGCTCTCGACTCGGCGCGTGCTTGTGTCCGAGTATGTGCAGGGGGAAGGGTTTGAGGCGGTACGCCAAGCCGACGAGGAACGGCGGGATCGCTACGGGGAGATCGTCTTCCGGTTCTTCTTCGGTCTGTTGTACCGCGACCGGATCGCCCTCGGGGATCCGCATCCGGGTAACTATCTGCTTGGTCCCGACGGCCGCGTCTGCTTTTTGGACTTCGGCCTGCTTCGTGATGTCGACGCCGCCCGCGTGGGCGGCGAGCGGGCAATCGCACTCGCCGTCCGCGACAAGGACTCGGCGGCTCTCAAGACCGCGTTGATCGCAGCCGGCTATCTACCCGCCAGTCGGTCCGAGGCGGTCGATCCCGACTTCGCGTTGCGTCTGATGCGACAGGCGATCAAGTGGTACGCCGTGCCAGGCACGCGTCGCTTTGGGCCCGATCAGGCGCGTCGCGGCCACGACCGCGAGCGTCCAGACGGTGAGCAGCGGGCCGCCATCAAGACGCAGGTCAACCAGTTCACCGTGCCACCCGAATCGATCCTGATCCGGCGGATGCACGGCATCATCGCGATCGTTCTGTGGCAACTGCGGGCCGGCGCGGACTGGGGCGCCATCGCTGCGGAGTACCTGCACGGCGGACCGCCCCAGACGCCGCTCGGGCAGGCCGAAGCAGAGTTCGTCGCGCGCCGGTCGCCGGCGCGCTCATCGCGCGCGGAATAACTGATTTCCCTGCCACCGGGGCAGTTCGGTCGTTTAGACTCGGTCGCAAATGGAGGGGCAACGGGGGCGCACCGGCTCCGGGATTCAGCAGTCGCTTGCGGGCGCGTTGGCGACCTCATCGTTGCGGCGGTTGCAGGCCGGCTGGGCGGTGTCCGCTGTCGGTGGGTGGGTGTTCTTCGTGGTCCTAGCCGTGTACGCGTTCGACGTCGGCGGCGCGACCGCCGTCGGGGCCGCCGCGCTCACCCGAATGATCCCCGCCGGGCTCGCGGCGCCGCTCGCCGGCGTGCTCGCCGACCGCCGCTCACGGCGCGACGTGTTGCTCGGCGCGATCGTCGGCCGGGCGGTGATCCTGTGCGGGATCGCGGCGGCGGTCGCGGCCTCGGCGCCGCTGGCCGTCGTACTTGGCTTGGGCGCACTGTTCACGATCGTCGCGACCGCACACCGCCCGGCGCAGGCGGCGCTGCTCCCAAGCCTGGTCGAGACCCCGCACCAGCTCGCGGCATCCAACGCGGTGTGGAGCGCGATCGACAACGGCGCGTTCTTGGTCGGCGCGCTACTGAGCGGCGGATTGATTGCGACGACGAGCATGGCCACCGCATTCCTCGTTACCGCGGGACTGTTTGCGCTGGCGGCACTTCCGGTCGCGGGGATCGATCGCGATCCGGTACCTGACTACCGCGTGAGCGTCGAGCGGATCCGCCCGATCGCGGACGCCGTCGACGGCTTCCGCGAGGTTGCGCGGGATCGCCGCCTTCGCCTGGTTGTGGGCGTTCTCGCGATTTCGACGATGGTGGAGGGTGCGATCGACGTGCTGGTGGTGCTCGTCGCGATCGACATGCTCGGTCTGGGTGGTGCCGGAGTCGGCTGGCTAAACGCGTGCTGGGGACTCGGCGGACTGATCGGGAGCGGCGCGGCGCTGGCGCTGCTCAAGCGCGGCAGGCTGACCGCCGGGCTGTCCACGGGTGGCCTGCTCGTCGGCATCCCGCTGATGCTCATCGGGCTCGCGGAATCTGCGGGTGTGGCTCTGCCGATGCTGGTGCTGCTCGGCGTCGGGTATGCGCTGATTGAGGTGGCCGGTCTCTCTCTGCTCCAGCGGCTCCCCTCCAACGACGTGCTCGGCCGGGCGTTCGCCGTCGTCGAAAGCTCGTACTGGATCAGCACCGGGCTCGGCGCGATCCTGGCCCCGGTGATCGTCAACCTGGTCGGGCTGCGCTATGCCCTGCTGGTGGTGGGAGCCTGCCTGCCGTTGCTGGTGGGGCTGCGGTGGCGACCGTTGGCGCTGCTCGAAGCCGCGATCGCCGTTCCCGAGCGTCCGTTCAAAGCGCTGCGCGCAGTCGCGATGTTCGGCCCACTGTCGCTTGCCACGATCGAAAACGTCTCGCGCCGGGTCGACACGATCGAGGTCCACGCCGGCGACACCGTGATCCGGGAGGGCGACTACGGCGATCGGTTCTACGTGGTCGCGGAGGGCGTGCTCGATGTCAGCTGCGAGCGCGGCGTGTTTCCGCCGGTCGGCACCGGCGACTCATTCGGCGAGATCGCGTTGCTTCAGGACGTTCGGCGGACCGCGACCGTGACCGCCCGCAACGACTGCCTGCTGTACGCGCTTGACCGCGAGTCGTTCCTGTGCGCCGTCTCGAGCCACACGTCCGCGGCGAGCGCGGCCCGGGCTGTCGCTTCCAACCGGCTGGCGAGGCTGCCGGTTGCCTGAACGCGAGGATCCGCTCGGCCTCGACACCGAGACGATGCGGGCGCTCGGTTACCGGACGGTCGACATGGTCGTCGCGCAGCTCGCCGGCGTGCGCGACGGCCCCGCGCTGCGGCGGGCGTCGGCGGCGGAGATGCGCGACCGGCTGCCCGCGCCACCGGGTGGGGCGCGCGATTTCGAGTCACTGCTCGGCGAGCTCGAACGTGACGTCTTGCCGTACATGAGTCGCTGCGACCATCCCGGCTACTTCGCGTTCATCCCCGCGTGCGGCACCTTCCCCGCCGCGCTCGGCGACTTCATTGCCAGCGCGATGAACATCTACGCGGGCTCGTGGATGGAGGCGGCGGGGCCGAGCCGGGTCGAACTGCTGGTGCTCGATCTGTTCAAACAGTGGATCGGATATCCCGAGCAGGCCGCCGGCGTGCTCGTGAGTGGCGGGTCTGCGGCGAACATGACCGCGTTGGCGTGTGCTCTCGACGCGCTCGCGCGCCGCACCCCAGACTCGATCGACGCCGTTGCGCAATCGGTCGCGTACGTGTCCGACCAGGCGCACTCGTCGATCGCCCGTGCGGCGCGCGCTCTCGGCATGCGTCCCGACCAGTTGCGCGTGCTGCCCAGCGACGCCGGGCACACGATGCGCCTCGACGCCCTGGCCGGAGCGATCGCACTCGACGTGAGGCACGGCCGCCGACCGTGCTTCGTCGCGGCCTCCGCGGGGTCGACCAACACCGGCGCGATCGACGCGCTGCCGGAGCTCGCTGCCATCTGCCAGGAAGCCGGGGCATGGCTCCACGTTGACGCGGCGTATGGCGGCTTCGCGGTGCTGACCGAGCGCGGCAAGGAGTGGCTAGCGGGAATCGAGCGGGCTGACTCGGTGACGCTCGATCCGCACAAGTGGCTTTATCAGCCGTTCGAGTGCGGCTGCGTACTGGTACGCGACGGCGACCTGCTGCGCAGGGCGTTCGAGGTCGTGCCCGACTACCTCAAGGACGCCACCGCCCGAGCCGGGGAGGTCAACTTCTCAGACCTCGGATTCCAGCTGACGCGCTCATCCCGGGCTCTGAAGGTGTGGCTGTCGCTCGGCTACTTCGGGGTCGACGCGTTCACGGCGGCGATCGACCGCTCGCTCGACTTGACCATCGAAGCCGAGCGACTCGTTCGCGGCGAAGCCGACCTAGAGCTGATGTCGCCAGCGCAGCTCGGCATCGTTTGCTTCAGACGCCGTTTCGCCGACGCCCAGAAGGAATGGCAATCGGCCCGACTGAACGCGGCGCTCGTAGGGCGCTTTGAGCAGAGTGGACTGGGCCTTGTGTCCTCGACGACGCTCGACGGGCGTTATGCGATCCGCCTTTGCATCCTCAATCACACCACGACCCAGATCGACGTGGAGCAGGCGATCGAGTGGTTCGCGCAGTCGCCCGTGCCGTCCCTTGGAGACCCGTCGGCCGCGATCGCTCTGGCGATCGAGGACCGGTCGCCCTCGGTGGTCGACGGCTGGAGCGGATCTGCGGTGTTCGGTGTGGAGGAACTCGCTGCCCTGCCGTTGTTCGCCGACCTGCCCCGAGACGACGTCGCCCGCGCGGCCCGCTGGAGTCGGGAGCTGCACGTTGCCACCGGCGAGACCGTCGTCGAACGGTGGGACGCGGCCCGCGACTTCTACGTGATCCTCGATGGCGAAGCCGACGTCTTGATCGAGAATGATTCTGTGCGGCAGCTTGCCCGCGGCGACTTCTTCGGTGAAGTCGCCGCACTCGACTGGGGCTCTGGCTTCGGCTACGTCCGCACCGCAACCGTCGTCGCCACCTCGGACCTGCGGCTGCTGGTGCTTGACCCGGCTCGCCTCGGGGTCCTGATTCGGGGCTCTGGCAGGCTCGGCGACAAGATCCGCCTCGCCGCGCATGAGCGAATGCGCAAGATCTGACCGGCTGCTCGGGGCCGCGGTTGCGGCCGCGAGCGTTAGACCTACTTCTTCTTGGTCTTCGGCCCGCTTGACTCGGCGATGCCGATCGACTTGCCGACCCCGTAGGAGCCGCGGCCGGGCGTCGTTTTGATCACGTTGCCCTTGGCCACCTTGCTGCTGGAGGTCTTGGTGACTTTGCCGAGGCCAGCGCGGCGCCCTCGGCCAGCGTCCGAAGCTTGGCCCAGCAGATGTCCGGATCGATCGGGCCGAAGCCGGCCCAGGTACCGAACCCGCAATCGGTTCCGGCGATCACGCGGTCGGGGCCGACGATGCCGGTGAACTGCCGCAGGCGCTGCGCGACCAGCTCGGGGTGCTCGATGTAGTTGGTCGAGGTGTCGATCACGCCCGGCGCCAGCACCTTGTCTTCGGGGATCGGCGTGTCGCGCCATACGGTCCACTCGTGCGCATGGCGCGGGTTGGCGGCCTCGAACAGGATCGTTGACGGCTTGGCCCGGAGGATCTGGCCGATGATTTTCGCCACGGGGATGTCGAAATGATGGGGGCCTTCGTAGTTGCCCCAGCACAGGTGTAGCCGCACTTGGTCGGCCGGGACGTTGCGCAGCGCGTCGTCGAGCGCGTCGATGTGCAGCGCCGCGCGTTCTACGAACACCTCGTCGGGCTGGTCGCGGTACATGATGTGGCGGCCCATCGCCAGGTCTGGCGCGTCGATCTGCAGCGTGAAGCCGGACGCCACGATCGCCTCGTACTCCTCGCGCATTGCCGCCCCGATGGCGGCCAGGTACGCATCGGTTGAGGGGTAGTGCTCGTTGGGCAGGAACAGCGCGATCACCCCGGGCGACGGTGCGTTCATGAACGTGCCCACCACGTCGTCGCGCCCGTCGACCGCGGCGTGGAGCGCCGCAAGGTCGCGCCGCAGTGGCTCGTGGTGCTCGTAGGCGATCGGCCCGCGGCACACCGGTCGCTTGTACTTCGGACCGGCCCCGGATTGGACTTGCCTGTCGCGGAAGCGAGGGAACGCGTCGAGGTCAGCCGGCGTCGCGCGCGGGACGTCATCGAGCTCGAACCCGGACAGGCGGTGGCGCACGTATGTCGCGTAGCCGATCTTGCTCATCTCGCCGTCGCTGACGAGGTCGACCCCGGCATCGACCTGGTTCGCGACTCGGTCAGCGACGGCCGCGCCCACGACGCGCTCGAACTCGGCGTCGTCGACCGAGCGGCCGTCGTCCTGAGCGAACACGACGTCGACGACCTCCTGCGGCCGCGGGAGGCTGCCGACGTGTGTCGTCAGAATCGTCAGCGGTGGTCCTCGATTGGCTCGAGGTAATCGAGCATCTCCTGCGCCAGGTGCGCGAACGGCGGCGGGATCTGGACCGTCGTCCCGAGTTGGTCCTCGGATTCGTCGATCAGGAAGCCGCGATCGGCCGGAGTGAACGCGTACTCGAACAGCGCGCCACCCGGCGTGCGGTTGTAGCACGACAGAAAGTAACCGCGGTCCTTCTGCTCGGTCACGTCGGTGTAGCCCAGCCCCTCGATGAAGCCCTTGAGCCCCATCTGGTTGTCCTCGTCGACGACATCCCACGCCCAGTGGTGCGGCGTGCCCTCGGCGAAGTGCCACGTCCCAGGCCGCAGGTCAGGCTCGTGGACGAGCTCGATGCGGCCGCCGAATCCGCCGGCCACTTTGAACGCCTGGTGCGGTCCGTCCTCGTCGACCTTCTCGGCTTCGAGGCCCGTCTCGAGGTACATGACCATCTCCTCGGGGTCGATGACGGAGATCACCGGCGCGTAGGCGCCTTTGATCCCGTGCTCGGAAGGAACGCCGCCGTCACCGTAGCCACGCCGGGTATCGCCGCTCGTGCCGACCAGCGTGTATGGGATCCCGCACGGGTGAGCGAAACGCAGGCGCTTGGTACCCAGCGCCTCGGTGTGCTCGGTAGCGAAGCCCAGCTCATCGAGCCGGTTGGCCCAGTAGTCGATCGACCCATCGTCGATCGAGAGGCCGATCTCCTTGACCTGGTTGGAGCCGCGGCGCCCCACCTTGCCCTGCTGGCGCATCGGGAACGACGTCAGGATCGACCCGGCGTCGATGTCGGCGTTGGCGTAGTACAGGTGGTAGACGGGCTCGGCGCCGTCGTAGAGCATGGTCTTCTTGACCGGCCGCAGTCCAAGCGCCTGCGTGTGGAAGTCCCAGTCCTCCTGGGCGCCGCCGGTCGACAGCGTGATGTGGTGGTTACCGACGATCCTGCTACTCATCGTGTGTTCCTCTGCGGCTCAGGCGAACACGGGGGCAACGTCCCCGTAGACGCGGTAGTCATCGATCTTGCCGTCGTCGCGCTCGTGGTAGATGGTCACGATCGGGACCGTGACCGTGCCGCCGTCCTTGCGGGTGTAGGTGACGTCGGATCGCACGATCGTGTTTGGGCCGTCCTCCCAGTGGTCGAGCATCCGGTGACTGACCCCGTCGATCAGGCCGTAGAAGCCGGCCAGCCCCTGGCGCGCAGCGTCACGGGTCGTGGTCTCGTCGCCGTTTCCGAAACGGAACCGCGCGTCGTCGGTGAGCCAGTTGGCCCATGCGGCCGCGTCCATGCGGTCGATGTCTTCGAACATCGCTGTGTAGAGAGGCATGGTCGCGATTATGCCTTCACGGCAGTTTCATTCGTGGTTGGCACAGGTGCCTCCTGTGAGAGAGCGCGGCACGCCGCGCATGGTGGATATGTATCGAGGTCACGCCGTCACCTCGGCGCCGAGGCGCCCGGATCGAGCTCGGCGCGCGCGTGAGTAGGTCCCGGCGCCGACGAGGATCAGCCCCCCGAACAGGAACGATTCCCACGCAACGCCGATGTGCAAGAACGTCGTCGACGTGACGATCTGCTGGAGCAGCACGGCACCGAGCAGCGCGCCGATGAACGAGCCGCGCCCTCCGAAGATGCTCGCGCCGCCGAGGACGACGGCGGTGATGCTCGTCAGCGTGTATGTGACTCCGACGGTGGCATCGCCGACGCCGACCTGCGAGGCAAGCATGAGCCCGCCGGCAGCCGTGAACAGCGAGCACAGCACGTAGGCGAGGATGTGCGTCCGATTGACGCGCGCTCCCAACCGGTGCGCCGCCGGCTCATCGGACCCGACGGCCCGGATCTGGAGCCCGGGGCGAGTGAACCGGAGGACGAGCTCAGCCATGACGGCAAGAATGCAGACGACAACGAAGGCGATTGGGATCCAGCCCCAGCTGTGGGTGAGCGCGTCGGTCACCGAGGCACGCAGATAGCCTGCGGGCTCCGGGCGCAGCGCGAGTGAGATTCCCTGGAGCACGATGTAGGTAGCCAGCGTCGCCAAAACCGCCGCGATGCGAAAGACCCGCACCTGCACGCCGTTGGCGAGACCGACCGCCATCGCGACGCCGATCACCGCGAGCAGACCGAGCAGCAGCCGCCCGGCTCCCTGGCCATCGGCCGCGAAGAACGAGAAAACGACCACCGTCAGCCCGCTGAGCGGACCGACGGACAGATCGATGCCGCCGGTCAGCAACACGATCAGCTGCCCGAAGCTGATCAGCGCCAACGCGCTGGCCAGCAGCAGCATGCCCTGGAAGTTAAGCGCGGTGAGAAAGCGGCCGTTCGAAGCGCTGGTGTAGATCCCGAGCCCGAGGATCAGCGCAGCGAGGACGACCGACGGCAGGTAGTCGCCGGCGACAAACCGCCGTGCGCGCATCGCCCGGCGCGCACGGTCGGCCCCGGCGGCCAGGCCGACGCGCCCGCCGGCGGCCGCTGAGGTGATGGCGGCGCCGGTGATGCTCTCCTCGGTGATGTCGTCACCGGCCAGCTCGCGGACAATGGCACCGCGCGAGAACACATGCACGCGATCGCACAGCCCTTGGAGCTCGATGACATCGGAGGACAGAACGACGACGGCCTGGCCAGACGCGGCGACGCCCCTCAGCACCTGGTAGATCTCAAGTCGCGCGCCGACGTCGACACCGCGTGTGGGCTCGTCAGCGAGCAGGACGGCGGGCTCGGCGAGCAGCGCACGCGCGAACACGACCTTCTGCTGGTTGCCGCCCGACAGCGTCGAGACGTCCGTCTCGGGGCTCGGCGTCTTGATCGCCATTCGCTCGATTTCGGCCGCGGCGACTCGGGATTCACGGGCGCGCCGCACGATCCCGCCTGAGGCGATCCGGTCGAGCACGAGCGGCGACACGTTGTCGCGGACGCTCAATCCGTCAAACAGGCCCTCTGCGTGGCGATCGCCCGGCATGTACACGAGCCCCGCCTTACGCGCGCCCGCCGGGTCCCCGAGCGACACGGGCTGACCGCGAAGTATGGCCGTCCCGCGCGATGGGACCAGCCCGGCCAGCGCGCGCAGGAACTCGGCCTGACCATTGCCCTCGACGCCGGCGAGGCCGACGATCTCTCCTGGCCTGATCGAGAGCGCGACGTCGTCGAACCGCGGGCCGCTGAGCGCCTCGATCTCGAGCAGCGGTGGCTGGTCCTCGTCAATCGCAGGCTTGTCCGGGAACGCCTGGTCGACCGAGCGGCCGATGATCAGCCGGAGGATTTGGTCTTCGGACACGCCGGCGGCGGCCATCGTGCCACGCGCCTCACCGTCTCGCAGAACGGTGATCCGGTCGGCGATCCGCTGGACCTCGGGGAGTCGGTGGGAGATGTAGACGACCGCGGTCCCCGCCTGAGTGATCGCAGCGATCTGCTCAAACAGCCGATCGGAATCGGCCGGCGTAAGCGACTCGGTCGGCTCGTCGAGAACGAGCACCTTGGGGTCCAGCGCCAGCGCCTTGGCGATGTCGAGAAGCTGTCGGTCGGCGACGCTGAGCTCGGAGATACGCGCCGCGGGGTCGATTGTCGTTGCGCCGATCGCCGCGAGCTTGTCGCGGACCCACGGGCCGGCGCTCGACACGCGCGGGGCCGTCGCCCCGGGCATCGCGAAGACCATGTTTTCGGCGACGGTGAGGTCCTCGAGAATCGCACGCTGCTGATAGACGACGGCCAGCCCGAGCGCCTGTGCGGCCGCCGGAGACGGCTGAGTCATCGGCTCGCCGCCGATCTCCACGGTGCCCGAATCGGGCAACGTGGAACCGGCGGCGACCGATATCAGGGTCGACTTGCCCGCGCCGTTCTCGCCGACGAGCGCGTGTACCTCTCCCTCGGTGACCTCGAATCCGACACCCTTGAGAGCGATCACGCCGGGGAACGTCTTGACGACGTCCGTCAGGCGGAGAACGACGCGGGACGATGACACTGCCGGACCGCTACGGCTTCCCGTACTGCTGGATCGAAGCAACGGCGATCTTGTTGGATGCATAGAAGTCCGGTGCGGCGCCCGAGTCGCACTGGATGGGTTTGCCGTTGAGGCTGTCCTCGAAGAACGGCAGGTCGTAGATGCTGGGCTCGTTGTCCGTTGTCCCTTCCGCTGCGGCGATGGCCTTCCGTGCTGCGACTCGCCCGAGCCAGTTTCGGGACGAGATCGTCGACAGCGGGACACCGGCCTTCTTGTAGATGCAGCTAAGGCCGTTGGCGTCGAGCGTCGTAATCGGGACAAGCTTGCGATTGGCCGCCTGGAGGGCGCGCACACTCGCGAGCGCGTCGGTCCCGTAGTTCGAGATGATCCCGTCGATCTTGGGGTACTTGGCCAGCAACGCCGACGTGACCTTCTGCGCGGTGGCCGGGTCCCAGTTGGTGACAGGCCAGTCCTTGCTGCCGGTCAGCAGAGTCATTCCCGGGTGGGCCTTGAACACCTTGACGATTGACGCCAGCTGCTCGGCTCCGACCGGGTTACCGGCGGGACCGCCGGTGAAGATGACGTTGCCCTTGCCGTGCAGTGCCTGGACCATCCAGTTCGCCCACCGCGTTCCGGCCGCCGGAGCGTTCCAGTCCACGTACGTGACGTAGTCCTGGCCGGCTGTGCCAGACGGGTCGGCGCCCCAGGGGACGACCTTGACGCCGGCCTTAGTCGCGGCCTTGATCGACGCGAGCTGAGCCTGGCCGAAGTCCGGGATCAGCACTAGGGCGTTTACGCCCTGAGCGACCATCGAGTTCACGTCGGAGATCGACTTCTGGAGGTCGCCGCCGCCGATCGCCACGACCGTCTTGACGTTCGGGCACTTCGCAGCCTCCGACCGCACCGCGGCCAGGGATTCCTGTGACCAAGCATTGACCCCGAACCCGTCGTGGACTCCCAGCGTGATCGGCTTGGTTCCGCAGAACGACGCTGTCTTGACGACGCCGCTGTCGGAGATCTCCTGCGCCGTCGTGGCGGAGAGCGCCGCGCTCGTGTTCTGGGTCGGCGTGCTCGCGGATGCTGATGTCGACGACGACGACGACGAACTTGAGCTCCCGCATGCGGACAGCCCCCACGTCATCATCGCGATCACGATGAACATCGCTGCCCCACGCATCCTCTTCTTCCTCATGTGGACCTCCTGGTCCCTTGCACTGTGGATGATCTGGCGGCGCGTCTCTTCAGCGCGCCGCCGTCGCGAACTGACTGGCCCTCAGTCGCCACTTGCCTTCGGTGTCTGGGCGATCGGTCCGCCTGGCGGACCGGTCGCGCCTGGGCCGTTCTTGACTGACGCCGCGATGCGGGCGCCCAGACCCGCGAGGCTGCTCCGCGGGAAGTTCCGAATCGCCATTCCAAGGGCGATGATCGTGCCCTGAATGATGTACTGGCCCGAGATGCCGGCTCCGGAACCGAGCACGACCTGCTCGAGCTGGGTCAGGAACAGCGCGCCGCCTGCGGTTGCTACGACGCTGCCGATCCCGCCCGCGAGCGAGGTACCCCCGAGGACAACCGCCGCGATCGTGGGGAGAAGGTAGTCGTTGCCGGCACTGATCCCGGGCGTTCCGAGAAAGCCGGCGATGAGGATCCCGGCGCCGCCGTAGACGAGGCTCGCCAGGACGTAAGTCGAGAGCACGTACCGGTTCACCCGGATGCCGGCAGCGTGCGCTGCCGCTGGGTTGGCACCGACCAGAACGAACCGCCGACCCACCACGGTCACACGCACCGCGGCGGCGACAATCGCGATGACGACGATCGCGACGATCACCGTGTCGGGAATCCCGAGCGTCTTGTCCAGAGCGAAACGCGCAAGACCTCCGGGGGCCGCTGCGGTCGCCGAGCCGCTGGTGATCTGAAGCACCACGCCGGTCAGCAGCGCGTTGACGCCGAGCGTCGCGACCAACGGCGTGACCGAGAAACGCGTAATCGCGATGCCGCTGATCAAGCCGGACGCAATGCAGGCAAGCGCGATCAGGCCGATCGCTGCCGGCAGCCGCCCGTCGTGGCCGTGCGGGTACTTCGTGACGATGATCGTCGACAGCGTGATCATCCCCGCGACGGAGAAGTCCAGGCCGCGCTGCTGAACGACTAGCGTCTGACCAATCGCCGCGATGGCCAGGATCGCCGCGAACGGCAGCGTCGACAGCAGCGCGCTGTGGCTAACGCTGCCCGAGGCGAGCAGCGGGCTGATCGCGAACAGCAGCGCCGTCGCAATCCAGATAGCCGAGAAGCGCGGAGCACGTAGCCACTCCGGTCGTTCGGTCACTGCGGCCCGCCGGGGCCCCGCATCGTTCGGTGCTGCTGACAAGGCCGTCTCGACCGAGAACTACCGGGCGGGCAATCCACCGTCAACATCGAGCGCGACCATGTCACGGCGATCTAATACAGGACCGACCCGGCGGCCTGAAGAAGTGTGCCCGAACTGGCGGGTGATCCTGCGCGGAGAGGACGGGCGGACGTCGTCCTTCCGGCTTGTGCGTCGCGTCGGGGGACCCGTTCAGGGAACTGACCGGAAGCGAGCTGACCGCGCACTGGCAACAGCGTCACCTGGCACGTAGGGTTAGATCGGTGGCGTGGTGAGGACGCGACGTGCGAGAGATTCCCAGCCGGCGGCGAGACGATTGAGCGTCATGCCGCGTCCGCGGAGCTGGTGCAGGACGACCTCGGCGCCGAGCTGTGCGAGCAGCGCCTCGGCGGTGTAGTCGGCGTCGAGGTCCGGAGCGGCCTCGCGGATGAGGGTGATGACGTGTGCTCGGTAGGCGCCGTGGGGACCTGTGTCGAACCGCTGTCCGGGGATGCCGGCGGTTTGGGCGGCGAGCAGCAGGTCGCCGTGGGCAGCGAGGTGGGAGAGAAGCGCTCGGCCAAACGCGATCAGCCGCTCGCATGGGGGCGCTCCCGGGCCCAGCGGAGAGGGGCCGCGGATGAAGCTCTCCTGGAAGCTCCGTTCGGAGGATTCCAAGAGCGCGAGCGCGAGTGATGCGCGGTCACCGAAGCGACGAAAGAGGGTTCCCTTGCCGACGCCCGCCTCGAGCGCGATCGCGTCCATCGACGTCTTAGCGACGCCATGCTGAGCGAACAGCTTCTGCGCGGCGCAGAGAATCCGCTGACGGTTTCGGGCCGCGTCGGCTCGCTCGGTGGGGACGCCGATGACGGGGAGTTCGAAGGGTTTCAAGGGCGTGGGCATTGGTAATGGTCAGGTCACGGGGTCTTGTCCGTGGTACCGTCAATCCTACAAGCGGACCGTAGTCCGAATTCAAGATTGAGAAGGGAGCCTCCATGGCCACTGATACTGAAACGCAGGGCGCCACCGAAATCCCGGCTGGCTCGTGGACCGTTGACCCGGTTCATTCGGTCGCTGGGTTCGCGGTGCGCCACATGATGGTCGGGACTTTCCGTGGCGAGTTCGCCGAGATCGACGCGACGCTTACCGACGGCAAGCTGGTCGGCAAGGTCAAGGTTGCCTCGCTCCAGATCAAGGATGAGAAGCTCAAGGGCCATCTGTTCTCGCCCGACTTCTTCGACGTCGAGCGCTATCCGGAGATCGTTTATGAGTCCTCGTCGCTGAGCGTCAACGACGGTGCTCTGACCAGCGAAGGCACTCTGACCGTGAAGGGCAAGACAACGCCGGCCACGGCCACGGGCCGCTTCGCCGGGCCGACGGTGACGCTCGGCGATGTCGAGAAGATCGGCATCGACCTCGAGACGAAGATCGACCTCGACGCGGTCGGCCTGGCGTGGAACGCACCGCTGCCCAAGGGTGGTTTCGTACTGGGCAAGGACGTGACGATCACAGTCACGCTTGAGCTCGCGCTTGTCGACGACGAGGACTAGGACGATGCGGGTGCTGGGCATCGCCGGGTCCCTTCGCGAGGCCTCGCACAATCGGAATCTCCTCCGGGCGGCAGCTGATGAGCTGCCGCCCGGAGTCGAGCTCATCACGTTCGAGGGCCTGAAGGCGGTCGAGCCCTTTGACGAGACCGATGAGCTGGAGACGGGCGGCGGAATGCCCGGGGCGGACGGGCTCATTGCCGCCATCCGCGAAGCCGACGCGGTCCTGTTTGTCACGCCCGAGTACAACGGGTCGATCCCCGGTGTCCTGAAGAACGCTGTTGACTGGGCCTCCCGTCCCACCCCTGCAACGTCCGCGCTGGCGAACAAGCCGGTCGCCGTGATCGGGGCCAGCACTGGCATGTTCGGCGCCAGCTGGGCTCAAGCCGAGCTGCGCAAGGCCCTCGGCCTCGCCGGCGCCCGCGTCCTCGATCAAGAGCTCGCGGTCCCGACCGCGCACGAAGCCTTCAAAGCCGATGGCCGCCTCGCCCGCGGCGCTACCCGCCGGCGCCTCCAAAGCATGCTCGCCGACCTCATCGCTGAAGTCGCGCCCACCACGGAAGCCGCGGCACCCGGCGACCACCAGCCTCACGGCGCATCACAGCCCAACTGACGCGGGATCCCGGCGGACGTACGCATGGCCGGTCGGCCGCCCGCCGAGCCCGTAGCGCACGACGACGTCGGACGTGTGCGGAACGTGGTGGTGGGTCAGGCCGCGGAGTCGTGCGTGGAGGCCGCGAACGCCTCGGGGCCCCGTTCCACCGCCGTCGGGTCCATCCACATGACCTGCCAGCCGTGGCCGTCGAGGTCGAAGAAGCTGCGTGAGTACATGAAGCCGTAGTCCTCGGCGTCATCTGCCTCGGAGCCGCCCGCGGCGAGCGCAGCGGCGCTCACCGTATCGACCTCATCACGGGATGACACGCTGAAGCAGTACAGCGCCAGCGTGTGCGTGGTGGGATCGGCGATCGGCAGCGTCGCGAATTCCGCGAACTTCTCGCGGGTGAGCAGCATGACGAACGCGTGCTCGCCGACCAGCATGCAGGCGGCGGTCTCGTCGGTGAACCCCGGGTGGTAGCTGAACCCGAGCTTTGCGAAGAACGCCTTGCTGCGCTCGAGGTCCGCTACCGGCATGTTCACGAACAGCATGCGGCCGGCGTGTGCGGGATTGGTCATGGCAGGTCTCCAGTCGGTGGCTCGATGCCGTACGTCCCCGTAGACCCGCCCGGCCGGCGAAACTCATCGGTTGAACCGATCCCTAACGACCAAAACATAGAATGCGCTGGTGATGCGGATCTCCCGAGAGCAGGCGCGCAAGATCATCGACGCGGCACAGCGGCATGCTGAGTCACTTGAGATCGCGGTGACCGTTGCTGTCGTTGACGAGGGCGGCCTGGTCAAGGCAGTCGACCGAATGGACGGCGCGCCGCCGCTGAGCGCTCAGATTGCTGAAGCCAAGGCGCAGGGAGCCGCGGTGTGGCATCGGGACGGGCACGCCCTAGCGGAGGTCGCGCAGGAACGCCCGGCGTTTGTCGCCGCCGTCAGCCAGATGACGCGGCTACCGCTGATTGCTGGGGCCGGCTCGATCGTGATCAGAGACGGCGACGGAGGCGTGCTTGGTGCTGTCGGCGTCAGCGGCGGCACGCCCGAGCAGGATCGGGAGTGCTGCGACGCTGGCATCACGGCGATGACCGTTTGAGCGCAGCAACTGCTCCACGCCTAATGCAGCAGTCTCGACCGTCAGCTGCCTGAAGGCTCCCAGTCGGGCCGCAGTTGTCGCAGCCGCTTGTACTGGTCGCCGAGCGCGACCTGCTCTGAGTTGGCCAGCGCGCCTTCGGCGAGCAGGCGCCCGGCGTCCTTGGTCTGCCCAGCGGCCTTGGCGGCGTTGTGGGCCTCCATGCACTCTCGCGCTTTAGCCCGCGCGAGATCCCAGCGGTCCGAGATGTCCTGCAGCTCTGCGTCGCTCGGCGCCCCGGTCCGCTGCTGATCGGCGATCTCGGCCGCCACGGCCATCTCGGCGCCGTGGACGCGGGCCGCCTCAAAGGTCTCGCGGTGCGCAGCTTGCACCTCGAGCATCGCCTTCTCATCGAGCTCCATCCGCGAGCGGTCTGCTGGGTCAAAGCGCACAGGCACGACGTCACCCGCAGCGAGCCGTAGGTCGGTGCCCTTCATCATGCTCCCGAGCCGGCACGCCAACGGCGATGTTGTGCCGTCATCGAAGTGGACGTCGAGCACCAGGTCGTAATACGTCGGCGAGTATCCGCCCGACCCGGGGACCCCGCCGTGACGTTGGGCCGTAGTCACCACCCCGCGGGCGGTGGCGCCGTCGCGCGCCACGTCGAGCTTGGCCTTGCCCTTACCCCACATCCGGTCCCCCGTTCGATGTCGAACACGTGCCCGCTGGGCGAGCCGGCGCGAGCATAACCGACCGCGTGAGAGCGGCCAGAGCTTCTCGCGGGAGAGTCGATGCGGGTGAGCCGTCGAGGTTGCGCTCAGCTGAGGAGGAACTCCTCGAGTAGTGGCGCGGTAGCGTCCGGAGAGATGTCGTGGCTCTCGCCCGCGAGCGTGCGCCGGCGGCCGTCGGGGAGCGTCTGGACGAGCGCCGCCGCGGCACTGTGCATGATCGGCGGACTGTGCTCGCCGTCGATCACGAGCGTCGGCACCATGACGGAAGCGGCCAGGCCGGGCGGGAGCGCGAGATCGCCGATGACCGTCGCGTCGTAGACCAACGTGTGCGCAATCGCTTCGAGGCCGGGGCGGAAGGGCGCCTGACGCATCCGCACGACCGCCTCCTCGGGAATGCCTACCGCGACCCGCTGGTAGAGCTCGACCGCGTCCCCCCGCCGGCCGGCCGCGATCAGCTTTGCCAGTTGCTCGGGGAAGTTCGCAGGCAACAGTGGGCGGCTGTCGTCGACCACGAACGGCGGGTCGTAGACCGCGAGCTTGGTGATTGCCAGGCCGTCGGCGGCGGCCTTGAGGGCGAGCGTCGCGCCGGACGAGTAGCCGAACAGCGCCGCCGATCCTCCGGCCTCGGCGATCAGCGCGTCGATGTCGTCGATCTCACGCTTGACCGAGTACGGCAGCGTGTCGCCGCTATCGCCGCGACCGCGTCGGTCGTAGTTGAGCACCGTGAACTTGTCGGCCAGCGCGGCGGCGAGCGGGGCCGTCGTGGCCCGTGTGTTGAACGCGCCCACGACCATGATGATCGGC
>DASXDD010000106.1:0-16586 GCA_036490775.1 Solirubrobacteraceae bacterium
AAGTCGAACGCAAACGCACCCACGACAACCAACACCAGAATCAGCAACTGAGGACCTCTCCTCGACCACGAAGGAAATGGCCCCGAATGCTGCACCCAAGCGGCGCTGGCCTCATCAACCCAAACGGATGAAATGAAGCGATGCCTGCGGGTTTCATCTGATCCGGGCGATGCGCCTCATGCCGAGCCGCGGGATCGTCGCGCTGTCGGCTTCTAGCGGGCGCCGCTCCGACAGAATTCAGATGCCGCGACCTCGACCACCGTTTCCGCAGCAATCGCCGCGATGAGTGCGCGCTCGTACAGGTTGTGGGGCCATACGCGAGTCATCGACCGGGCCGTTTACGGGACGATCGTCGTGACCTCCGTGCTCGCCGTCTACGACGGGTGGGGCAACCTGAGGCTCTTGGACGCGGCCGCGATCATTCTCGGGCCGGTGGTGGCGATGGTCATCGGCCACATATTCGCCGCGACCCTGGCCGTGTACCCCGCGGTCGGGCGCCGTCCCATGCGCAGCGAGCTGCTCACGATCATGCGACACGAATCGCACTTCTTGCTCGTCTGCGCTCCGCAGCTGATCCTTCTCCTGGTCTTATCGGCTGTCGGGCTCAGCATGAGCGACACAGTCAGCGTGCTGATCTGGGCAGGCGCAGCGTCGCTCGGGTTCTGGGGTGGTCTGGCGGCGCAACGCGCCGGCCTGCGCAGTCGGGATCACATTCCAGTGATCGCGCTCGAGGTGTTCGGCGAGGCGCCCGCGATGATCGCCGTCGCTGAGCGGCTGGTTGAGATCGATGGCGCGAGCCGGGCGCGGCTGGAACCGGTCTCGGATGAGGGGCGCTCGGCGGTCAGCCCGGATCTGCTTCCGATCGCGGTTGCGTTCGCCGCCGGTGTCGCCGGGATGCTCGCGTTCGAGACTCGCGCCAGTTCCGGCGTGGGCGTCGCTATCGCTCGGTCGCGTTAGTCCGCGATAGATCGCGCTGCTTTAGGTTTGGGGTGCGGTGGACTCGGCCGCGGGCAGGTCGGCCTGCGCAGCCGGCGTTTTGACGCGGGCGCGGAATACGTGGTAAGTCCAGCCTTGGTAAAGCAGGACTAGTGGGGAGAACAGTACGGCGGCGACCGTCATGACCTTCAGCGCGTATGACCCTGACGCGGAGTTACTGACGGTGAGGTTGTATGCGGCGTTCGTGCTCGAGATCATCACGTTCGGGTATAGGTCGATGAAGATCGACCCGACCGTGGCGGCGATCGCGATTGCCGAAGCGGCAAACGCTCCGCCGTCGTGCTCCTTGGAGGTCGCGAGGCGGGCGGCGAAGACGACTGCGATCACCGCGAGGATCTGCACCGGCTCGGGGACGTCTGCGCCGCCGGCGATCACCCGGGTCCAGATCACGTGGCCGATCACCAGCGCGATCGCCGCCCAGCCGAGTGGTCTGGCGAGGGTGCTCGCGCGCTCACGTACGTGGTCGGTGGTCTTGAGCTTGAGGAACGTCGCGCCGTGGAGCAGGCAGAGGCCAACGAGCGTCAGCCCGGTCCACAGGCCGTAGGGCGTCAGGAGACTGAAGAAGTTGCCGGTGAAGTCGTGGTTCTTGTCGATCGGTAGTCCGACCAGCAGGTCACCCAGCCCGACGCCGAGCAGCAGCGGAATCAACAGGCTGCCGAATGTCGTGCACGACTGCCATGTCCGCCGCCAGCGCAGGTTCTCGCTCTTGCCCTTGAATTCGAACGCGACCCCACGCGCGATCAACGCGGCGAGCGTGAGCAGCAGCGCCAGGTATAGAGCGGAGAACATCGTCGCGTACCAACCCGGGAACGCGGCGAACGTGCCCGCGCCGGCCACGACCAGCCAGACCTCGTTGCCGTCCCAGAACGGGCCGATCGTGTTCAACGCGACGCGCCGTTCGATCTCGGTTTTACTGACGACCGTGTGCAGCATGCCGACGCCGAAATCAAACCCCTCCAGCACGAAGAATCCGACCCAGAAGATCGCGATGATCACAAACCAGATGGTGTGAAGCTGCACCGGGGCCTCTCCCTAATAGGTCAGCGCCGCAAGGGCGGAGTCGGCCATGGAGGAGTCGCCGCCCCGCGAGGGGTCCTCGTAATCCAGGCCCTTCCGCGCGTAGCGCAGCATCAGAACCAGATCCGCGGCCCCCAGCGCGATGTAGATCAGCACGAACGCGATCAGGCTGATCCAAATGTCGGTGGAGGTAACCGACGGCGAGTTCGCGTTGACCGTTTTCATCAGGCCCTGCACGATCCACGGCTGGCGGCCAGACTCGGTCAACAGCCAGCCCGCGGTGTTCATTAAGAACGGCGTCACCACCGCCCACAGCGAACATCGCAAGAACCACTTGGAACGGTCGAGCCGGCCTCGGTGCAGCAGCCAGCCGCCCCACAGCGCCAGCAGCGCGATCAGCGATCCGAGATAGGCCATCACCCGCATCGACCAGTACTGGATGAACACGTCAGGGATGTAGTTCCCGGGCCCATATTTCTTCTGATCCTGGCTCTGCAGCGAGTTCAGGCCCTGCACCGACCCGTTCCAGGTGCCGTCCGCGAGAAACGACAAAAGGTGTGGGATCGCGATGATCTGAGTAGGGGTCTGATCGTTGTTGCCGCCGCCGATCTGAAACAGCGAGAACGAGCACGGCTGGCAATTGCTCCACTGCGCCTCGGCGGCCGCGATCTTGGCCGGCTGATATTTCGCCTCGATCTCCCCGAGTTTGTTGCCGACGAACATCTGGATCAAGATCGCCGGCAGCAGCACAACCAACGCCACCCGCGCGGTCGTGTGAAACGCACCGACCTCGACCCGCTTGCGCAGATACCACGCAGACACCGCCAGCATCACCAGCGAACCCGTGACCAGCGACGCCAAGATCACGTGGACGTAGCCCCACAGGAACGTGGGGTTGGTGAACAGTGCCCAAATGTTGTTCAGCACCGGCTGCCCCTGGCTGTTGAGCGCGTAACCCACCGGATGCTGCATCCACGAATTCGCGGCCAGGATGAACAGCGCCGACAGCATCGAACCGAGCGCCACCATCCAGATGCACGCCAGATGCACACGCTTGGGCAAGCGGTCCCAGCCAAACACCCACAGCCCAAGGAACGTCGACTCCAAGAAGAACGCCGCTAGGCCCTCCATCGCCAGCGGACCACCGAACACGTCGCCCACGAACCGCGAGTAGGTCGACCAGTTCATCCCGAACTCGAACTCCTGCACGAGCCCGGTCACGACCCCGACGGCCACGTTGATCAACAACAACACCCCGAAGAACCGCGTCACACGTCTGTACTCGGGGAGCCCGTTGCGATGCCACTCCGTCTGCAGCACCGCGACGAGGAAAGCCAGCCCAATCGTCACCGGTACGAACAGAAAGTGATAGATGCTCGTCGTTGCGAACTGCCACCGGGCGAGGTCGTTGGTCATCGCGGGCGACGGTGGCTACAGGCCCGTCTCAGCGGTGATGCGGCCGGACTTCACGGCGTCCTGGAGCAGCTTGTAGTCGCGTTCGTTCTGCTCGGCGTAGGCGCGTGAGAACTCGAGGATCGCGCGGTCAAAGCGATCGCCATTACCGAGGTATGAGGCGATCGCGATGCCGTCGCCGCTTCGTGCATGCGCACGCGCGAGCGTCCAGCCGCAAAGTCTGCCGTACGCCGCCATCCCTGTCGGGACCATCTGCTCGGTCTCGGCCGAGCCTTTCCAGTCCTTGAGCTGGCGACCGTAGAAGTCGCGGGACTCGCCGCCGACTTCTGCGGTCACATGTACCCACCCGAGAAAGATGTCGCTCGTCGCTTGCATCAGGCGCTGTCCCGTGACGACTCGTTCTCCGTGGTTGGAGAACTCGCTCGCTCCGAGGAACTCCTCGAGCACCGACGCCTCTGCCTCCTTGATCTGCAGAAACAGCGGGTCCTGGCCGTCTCGGCCCAGCAGCAGCGCTATCCACGCGCGCGTGCCGACGCTGCCGACGCCTACCACCTTGCGCGCGAAGTCCACGAGCTCGAACTGCTCCAGCAGCACACGCCGGCTGAACTCGAGCGTCTCGCGGTATTCCCGCAGTAGCTCGTGCAGTAGCTCGAAGGCCTCGTCGCGCTCGTGGCCGCCCAGCCCGAGCCGATCGATTGGCACGATCAGCGGTGACTGGTCCACGATCCGGACCTCGCCGTCAACGACGTGTGTCAACTTCGAGAACGCCGACATGCTGTCGCGGGTCCTGGCTTTCGCCACCGTCTTCTCGGTCTGCTTCACGATCCTGCGCTTGTATTCCGGTGCGAACTCTCGGAACACCCTGTCGACGTCGAGGCGGGAGTACCAGACCTCCAAATTGCCCATCGCGGCGAAGCGAGCCATCGCGGCGCGGTACTCGCTGACGGTCGTGAGCACGATCCGGTCTTGATCCTTGATCGAGAAGCTGTTGTCACGCGCAGCGATCAGCATGCTCGCCGCGAGCCGCTTGACGTCCCACTCCCACGGCCCGTTGAGCGTCTCATCGAAATCGTTCAGATCGAATACGAGCTCTCGCTCGGGCGAGGCGAACAGCCCGAAGTTCGACAGGTGCGCGTCGCCGCAGCACTGCACGTCGATTCCCGACCGTGGAGTCGCCGCTAGATCGTGCGCCATCAGCATCGCGGCGCCGCGATAGAACGTGAACGGCGACACCAGCATCCGGCCATAGCGAATCGGGACCAGCTCGGGCACTCGTGTCTGCGCCTGGCGCTCGAGCAGCTCGACCGGGTCCGGGCGCGCTGACGACGGCTCAAACGCACCGTGGCTGCCACGTGGCACCTCGGCCCGTGCAGCTTTGCCGTGCGCGATCCGTTCGGCGACCGACAGATGCGGGCTGGTCAAGCGCCCGGCCGCGGGTTTCCGCCCTCCGCCCGCTGCACTCTTGGTCGTGTTTTCGCCCGTCGCTTTTGTCTCAGTCGCCATCGCCATCGCCTTCCGGGTCACAGGTCGCACTTGGATAAGTTCGCGATCGGATGCTCGGCGACGACGACACCCGCCGCATCACCCCATCGGCATGACATGCCCCGATGCCTTTGCCTGACATGTGACCCTGCCTGTTCGAGTTGGAGTCTTGCGCCTCGATCCAGCCCACAGCAGGCAGGGTTTGTGACTGCTAGCGCCGGCGCGCTACGCGCCGAGACGTACGCCGCGCCATTCTGCGACACGCAAACATCTCATACCTCCATGGTTGGCTTGGAGCGGGATCGAGCTACTGACTATCCGGCACTCGGCACAGGCTCGCTGGCGTTCAGTGCCTCGGCTTCCTCGGCTGTCATGAGCCCGATTTCGACGAGGTCGAGCGGGTGTATGAAGCCGTCGCTGATCCGGAATCCACCGGCAGCGGCGACTGCGTCGCGCAGCGGGACCGCCCAGTGATGCTCGAGCAGAATCAAGGCCGCGGCCGAATCGTTCGGGATCTCTTCAATCACGTCCCACGCCTTCTCGTCGCTGAAGACCTGCACGCCGTCGGCGGCCACTTCGGCGCCGATCGCGGCGCCTTCCTCGGCCCCCTCTTCACCGTCGATGCCAAGCCCGATCAGCGCACCGACGGCGCTGCCGAGCTCGATCGCCTCGTCCTTGGTCAGGTTGCTGAGATGTTGAACCTCGATGGCTCCGTCGGCGTCCTTGTGAACGGCGAGCGCATCGATCACGCGAACGGTGCCCTGATCATGCAGGCGCTGGAGCTCGGCGATGATCTCGCCGTGGAACTCGGGCTCGCTAAAGCCCAAAACGATCAACTGGACAGGTCCGATGGCCACTGGTTACCGCCTCTTCTAACCGGAGTCTTTGCGGGGTGCCCGAGCGCGCCAGAAAACGTGGTGGGTCATGCCCCAAGTGCGATTCGAGTCTCTAGTCGGCGTGCCTGGAGCGCAAGCCTGGACGCACCACTGTTTGCGTTCGTATCGCGCCGACCTCACCCCCTACGGATGATGCCGCGAGTTCGGGCCCATGGGAGGCTCGCGCGGCAGCGCGGTTTCAGGGATCGCGCAGGCATCCTTTCGAGAACTGAGGTCACGATGAGCAAGCCGTTCAAGGGTGTAGTCAACGTCGATATCCGAGACTCGGTCCCAGATTGGACACCGTTCGAGGCGCCCAAGGCACCAGACGGTGCGCCTAACGTCCTGTACATCGTGCTCGACGACGTCGGCTTCTCGGCACTGAGCAGCTACGGCGGCCCGATCGAGACGCCGAACATCGATCGGATCGTCGGGGAGGGGTTGCGGTACACGCAGATGCACACGACGGCGCTGTGCTCGCCGACGCGTTCGTGCCTGTTGACCGGACGCAACCACACCCGCAACAGCATGGCGTGCATCACCGAAGCGGCGATCGGCTTCCCGAACGCGAGCGGCGTGATCCCTCCGGAGAACGGCCAGATCCAGGAGATCCTGGGCGCTAGCGGCTGGAACACCTACATGGTCGGCAAGTGGCATCTGTGCCCGGATGCGGAGATGAATCTCGCGTCGTCGCGGCGCAACTGGCCGACCGGTCGCGGGTTTGAGCGCTTCTACGGGTTCCTCGGCGCCGAGACCAACCAGTGGTATCCCGATCTTGTCTACGACAGCCATCCCGTCGACCCGCCGAGCTTGCCCGAAGACGGCTATCACCTGACGGTGGACCTCACCGACAAGGCGCTCGAGTTCATCATGGACGCGAAGGCGATTGCGCCCGAGAAGCCGTTCTTGCTCTATTACGCGCCGGGCGCGTGTCATGCGCCCCATCACGCGCCGAAGGAATGGATTGACAAGTTCAAGGGCCGGTTCGACATGGGTTACGAGGCGCTCCGCGAGCAGACGCTGGCGCGCCAGAAGGAGCTTGGGATCGTCCCGACCAGCACCGAGCTGCCGCCGATCAACCCGATCGGCACCCCCGAAAACCGCACGGGGCCGAACGGGGAGGCATTCCCGGCGCTCGACTTCACGCGACCGTGGGACTCGCTCTCGCAGGAGGAACAAAAGCTGTTCAGCCGCATGGCTGAGGTGTACGCCGGCTTCATGGCGCACGCCGACGATCAGATCGGTCGGCTGCTGGACTACCTGGAAGACAGCGGCCAGCGCGAGAACACGCTCGTAATCGTGATCTCCGACAACGGCGCCAGCGGCGAGGGCGGACCGAACGGCTCGGTCAACGAGATGAAGTTCGCAAACGGGATTCCGGACTCGATCGAGGAGAACCTCGCGCTACTGGATGAACTCGGCGGCACGCGGACCTACAACCACTATCCGACCGGCTGGGCGATGGCGTTCAACACGCCGTTCAAGATGTGGAAGCGCTACGAGTTCAACGGCGGCACGTCGGACCCATGCATCATCTCCTGGCCCAAGGGGATTCAGGCGCGCGGCGAGATCCGCGACCAGTACCACCATGCGATCGATTTGGTCCCGACGATCCTCGACGCGCTCAGCGTTGACTCACCGCAGACGATCGCCGGACACGAGCAGAGCGCGTTTGATGGCGTCAGCATGCGCTACAGCTTCGATGCCCCGACGATCCCAACCGCTCGACCGACCCAGTTCTATTCGATGCTCGGCTCGCGGGCGATCTGGCACGACGGCTGGAAGGCGGTCACGACGCACCCGACGATCAGCGGCTGGGGCAACTTCGCCAAGGACACCTGGGAGCTGTACAACACCGACGTCGACCGCTCCGAGCTGCACGATCTCGCCGCCGAGCAGCCCGAGCGGCTGCAGGAGCTGATCAACCTGTGGTACGCGGAGGCAGGCGCGAACGGAGCATTCCCGCTCGATGACCGCTCGGCGCTGGAGATCATGATGACCCCGCGCCCGCTGCTCAGCCCGGCGCGCAACCGGTACGTGTACTACCCGGGCGTCGCGGAGGTCCCGGAGTCCCAAGCAGTCAACGTCCGTAACCGCTCGTATGGGATCGGCGCCGTGCTCGACCTCCCCCAGCCCGGAGCGCAAGGCGTGTTGTTCGCCCACGGTTCGCGGTTCGGCGGGCACGCTCTCTACATCAAGGACAACCGGCTGCACTACGTCTACAACTTCGTTGGCAGCTTCGAACAGAAGGTCGTCGCCGACGCAGACGTGCCGGTCGGAGAGAAGCTGATCCTCTCGGCCTCGTTCGATAAGGACGGCGAGGATCCACCCGGCGTCTCGACCGGGATGCTGTCGCTCTACCACGGCGATGAGAAGGTCGGCGAGGGCAGGATCCGGACGCAGCCCGGCAAGTTCATGATCGCCGGCGAGGGGTTGTGCATCGGGCGTGACGGCGGCGAGCCCGTCACCGACGATTATCCGGGCGCCTACCCTCACGCGTTCACCGGCGGCACGATCAACCGCGTTGCGGTCGATGTCAGCGGCGAGCCGTACGTCGACCTCGAGCGTGAAGCTGCCGCGATGCTCGCGCGCGAATAGCGGGGTTGCCAATCGCACCCCGGGGGTATTTCCCGGGGTGCGATGCCCGAGCGCTGGACGCCGTCGCTACAGGTTCACGAGCATGCCGGCCGTTGCCGACTTGTACTCGCCGGCGTCGCACACGGCGACGGGGTCACGCTCCAGGAGGCCGCTGATGACCTGGTCGCCAGACTGCTGAACGTGGTTCTGTACGTTCGCTCAAACGGCCTGTCGCACGCGCCAGATCTCGGTCCGCCAGACTCCAGGCTGATGGATTTCCTATGGGAGCTGGGCCGGTACGCCGCGGACGGGCGCGACCTGCGCGACCGTCTGTTCTAGCTCAGAAGACAGTCGACCAATCGCGCTTGACGCTGACGACGGTCCAGTCGTCGGTGCCGGCTCGCTCGAGCGCCTGCTCGGCGCCGCTCGTGTAGTCAAACTCGCGCTCGGCATCGTCGTGGAGGATCAGCAGGTTCAGGTACGGCTTGTCGTCGTGGTGGGTGAATTCGAACATCGGGATGTCCCCGTTCGAATTGCCGGCGGCGAGCAACGGCCGGCGGCCAGTCCGGCTCCAGATCCGAATCGGCTTCTGCGGCCCATCGTCGAGATAGTCGGCCTCCGCCTTGTGCGTGATCGTGCCCCCACGGTCGCTGCTCGTGTACTCGAGCGTCGTCGCGCTCCCGATCACCCGATCACGCGGGATGCCGTACATGTCTTGGCTGATCGGCCGCATGAAGTCGCGACCGCCGCCGGAGACGATGTAGTTCGTGAACCCGTTCGCCTCGAGGTAGCCGAGCAACTCGACCATCGGCGCGTATGCGCACTCCAGATAGCCGCGACCGAGGGTCGGATGCTGAGCGGTGCGTAGGAACGCGTCTGACTTAGCCTCGAACTCATCGACGGAGATTCCGGCGTACGCCGCCAGTACACCCCCGAGCAAGGTCCTCACGTTGGTGTCGTCGCCCGCATAGTGCTCGGTGAGCACCGCTCCCAGCCATGCATAGTCACGCTCATATGCCGCCTTCCACGGCTGGCGAGACCGAAGCTCGGGATCGGCCTGCGCCATCTCGTACAGCCGACGCAGAATGAAGTCGGCCTGGATCGGCATCGGCTTCTCGCACCACAAGGTGCCGTCGTTGTCGAACACCGCCACGCGCTCTTGCGCCGGGATGCCGTCGTCCTCGATTCGCTGCACGAAGTCGACAACCGCCTGTCGCGCCGCGGCGTCAGTCCAGCTGTCCAACACGGAAGTTTGAACACCCATCGGGAATCTCTCCTTATCGCAAACGAGGCTCAACGCTAAGCCGACGCCGACCCGTGAACATCCTTCGAATCGAATGAACCGTCAGCTGTGCTGCGCGTCCCAGAGCTCTCTCAGCTTCCGCGGTCGGAGGTCCTGCTTGCGTAGGCAGATGACGGCGTTGCCGAGCGCGACGGCTCCGGGGTTGAGCAACGGGTCGTCGACGGAGATCAGCCCCACAGCTACGTCGGGGTGCCTGTTGACGATCTCTCGCGCGGCGGCGATCCCTCCAATCCCCGGCATTGCCAGATCCATCAGGACCAGCTGCGGCGAGAGCAGGTCGACCGCTCGGATCGCTTCCTCTCCGGAGCGCGCCTCGCCAACGAGCCGGAACCCGGGGCATGCGCCGATCACGTCCCTCAGCACACCGCGAAACACCTCGTTGTCGTCGACCATCAAGATCGTGACGTCGTGCTCGCGCGCCGGAATCGAAGAAACGGATTGCCCGTTGGCCGCCATATCGAAGCTGCACGACTCTTTCACGCCGGACCGGCCTGTACATGAGTGCAGGCAGGCGTCATCGTCGCGTGTCGTCCCGCTTGTCAGCCGACGGCGATTCAGCAGAAAACGAAGCGCTGCGTGGGTCGAGCGCTTGTGCGCGGGTGTCGCGGCCCGGTAGGCTCCGCCTAGCGCTGCGAGGCGGGTCATCGACCGGCCTTGCGTTCGCCGGTTTGGTAGCTCGGACGAGTTGGAGGTCACGTGAATGGCCTCCTCCTGGGTCGCGGTCATCAAGTCCGCCTTTTGGACCTTGGACTCGTTCGTGCCCGAACTGCCGCTCCGTCCCACAGGAGGACCTCAAGAGAACGGAGTCGGCGGATGAGTGCGTTCGGGAGCTTGTCGGAATTGGGTCCCCGGGTGCGGGGGTGGTCTCCCGGTGTGACCGAGGACCGGACCCTGGCGCTCGTCGCGCTGGCGAGTGTTGCCGCGTCTGCGATCGTCGCCTATGCGACTGCGATGAACCCGCATGCGACGCCTGGCGGGTGGGCGGGGTCGCTGGCGCGGGCGGCGTACGTGCTTGCGCCGGCGGCTGTCGGGATTTACGCATGGCGTCTTCACCCCGAGGAGCGGCTCGGTCGGCTGCTTGTCGTGTTTGCGGGAGCCGCGGCGGTCTGGACGCTGAACGGGTCGGCGGATTCTGCGCTGTTCGGGTTGGCGCGGCTCGCCGGCGTGTTCGTCGCGCCGCTGCTCAGCTACCTGGTGCTCTCGTTTCCTGAAGGCCGGCTGCATTCGCGGCTGGAGACCGGGGTGGTCGCCGGAAGCGGCGCAGTTGTCGCCGTGTGCTGGGTGCCGCTGGCATTCATCACTGCGCAGCCGGTCATCCTCACACCCCTCGTTCGCTGTGCGCCGCACTGCCCGCATAACGCGTTCTTCGTCGGTGCCTCCCCGGGGCTGGCGCAGGCGCTCGAGGCAGGCGTTCGGTTCGGCTACACGGTGATGCTGGTCGGCGTCGTACTCCTGCTGCTCGGACGGTTGCTCGCTGCGACTGGGCCGATGCGACGGATGCTCCTGCCCGTGCTACTCGCGTCGATTCTGTATGCGGGTGCGCTGGCGGTGTATCTCGCTGCTCAGTCGCAAGGCCAGCGCACGATCGCGGCAACCGGTTGGGTTGTGATCGTGACGGTCCCGCTGATCCCGCTCGCGCTGCTGCTCGGGCTGATGCGCGAGCGGCTGTTCGTACGCTCGGCCCTGGCCCGGCTCGTCACCGCACTTCCTGGGCTGCGCGACAGCGGAGCGGTCGGCGACGCCATGTCTGCCGCTTTCAAGGACGAGTCGCTTCAGGTTCTCTCGTGGAGCGCGACGGAGAACAGCTACGTAGACAGTGACGGCGGCCGTGTCGAGTTTCCCGCGCCGGGAGCTGCATTGGCGGTGACCGAGCTGCAGCGCGACGGCGGGCCTCCGACCGCGATCGTCTATGACTCGGCGCTCGCCGAGGACGGCCGCTTCATCCGCGCGATCGCCGAGGCGGCGATGCTCGGAGTCCAGAACACCCGGCTCGAGGCCGATCTCCAACGCTCGCAACTCGCGCTCGTGCAAACCGCGAGCTTGACTCGCGAGCGGCTTTCGAGAGACCTCCACGACGGCGCTCAACAACACCTGATCGCGGCGCTCTTGAGAGTGGAGCTCACGGCCGATGCGATCGACGCGGGCTCCGGCGACATCACGGCGATGGTCAGGCGCATCGGCGGGGACGTCGAGGAGGCGCTAGACGCGCTGCGACGACTGTCGCAGGGCATGTCCCCGCCCCTGCTCGCTCGATACGGACTCGACCAGGCGCTTGGCGCCGCAGCGCTGAGAGTCCCGCTGCCGACCACCGTCACAGCGCCGGGAATCGCTCGCTATGGCTCCGAAATCGAAGCCGCCGTCTACTTCAGCTGCGTTGAAGCGCTCCAAAATGCCGCCAAGCACGCCGGCCCAAACGCATCCATCAACCTGACCCTCTCAGACGATCACGGGATCCTTCGCTTCGAAGTCGCGGACACGGGCATCGGCTTCGATCAGCACCTCACCAACGGCGGGAGCGGACTGACGCACATCCGGGACCGGGTCGAGGCGGTCCGCGGCCACGTAACGATCTCGTCCACCCCTGATCACGGAACTTCGATATCCGCAGCGATCCCGGTCCCCGACGGGGCCGCGAAATCCCGCTGATCGCTGACCTGACTCGTTGGTTTCCTTGCTTCCACGCCGCATGGGCCATCCTCGCGCGCGACGCCCTCCGCGTTGCCCGTCGGCGTCACACGACCGTGACCCGCTGACGCGTGGTCGCCAGCCGGTGTCCGTGCCGGCGCGTCAGCGTGAGCACGTAGACGCCGCGGGTCAGACGCCGCGAGGGCACGAGCAGTAGGCCGCGGGCGGACTTGGCCCCGAATGCGACGCCGGACGCGTACAGCACGTGGCCGCGCGTCAGCTTCGCCGCCGTCGCTTGTGAGCCGGTGAACGTGACCGCGCCGGCGAGCAGCTTGGTCGTGCACTCCTGCACCGTCGTCCGGCGCCGCTTGCCGTGGACCGTCACGACCCTGGTGACCGATTTGCAGGTCACGATCTCGACTTTGCCAGGTGCGCCGTTCTTGCCGTTGTGCCCGTTCTTGCCGTTCGTGCCGTTCTTGCCGGCTGCGCCCTTCGGGCCCGTGGCTCCCTGCGGCAGGGCCCCGCCGGTGCCGGCCAACGCAACGTTCAGCGGACCGTCGATGGCATCGCTGATCACGGCCAAGGTCGCGCTGCGAGCGCCCGAGCCGTGGGGAACGAACGCGACCAGCACCTGGCAGCTCGAACCGACGGCAATCGGCGCGTGACAGGTGTCGGACTGAACGAGAAAGTCGCCCGGGGTGGTGCCGGCGAACGTGAATCCGCCGACGGTCATCGGCACCGCGCCGGTGTTCGTGACCGTGATCTTCTGGGGCAGCCCGACCGTGCTCTGCGTTTGGGTGCCGAACGTGAGTCCGGCCGGCGCGACCGACCCGGCCGGGGGCACGATGATCGACACAGACGGAGCTCCGGTCGCGTCGGCGGTGATCGTGCCGGCGGCCGGGACCAGGCTCGACCCGGCTCCGCCGCCGCCGGCGCACGCACGAATGCCGCCGCCGCTGCTGCGGCCGCCTTCGCCGCCGCCACCGCCGCCGAACACGCCGCCACCACCGCCGCCACCGCCAGAACCGCCATTGCTGGAACCCGCGCCGCCGATGCCCGCCGCGCCCGGGTGGCCCGCAATGCCAGCCGGTACCGAGCCGGCTCCTGCCGTCCCGGCCGCGCCGCCGGACGAAGTGGTCCCCGCTCCGCCTCCGCCGCCCCCGCCAGCGGGGTCTCCGGCCGAACCGGTGCTCGATGCGTCGGTGCCGGCGGCCGGCGACGGACCTGCACTGCCTCCCGAGCCAGGGGTCGTGATGCAGTTGACGTTGCCCGAGGCGCCTCCGCCGCCGCCCGCGACCAGCATGCGCGGATCAGACGCCGTCCCGAGCGCCGGGCAGGTGCCCGCGGTCGAGCACGTCCGAATGTCTGAAGCGCCGCCGCCGCCGGCGGCCGCGCCCGACCCTGGTGCCCCGCCGCCGTTGAATCCGCCGGCGGGCGACGACCCGATCGCGGAGCCCGGACCGCCGACCTCGACGAACAGCGTCTCGCCCGGGGTCACGTTCAGGTCGCCCGTGACCGCGGCGCCGAAGCCCGAGCTGCTGCCGCCGCCACCGCCAGGGGCGCCGACCGCCGCGACCTGCACGATCGTGACGCCGGCGGGGACGGAGTAGCACTGCTCGGCTCCGGAGAACGTGAAGCTCCCGACGGCGCCCGTCTGACAGGGGGCCGCGAGCGCGGCCGGTGCCAAAGCGAGCAGTCCGACCGCCGCCGTCGCCGCAGCGACAGCCGCCGAAATCCTGGGGGACCAATCCCTCATCCCAACCTCCTAGACGTGTACGCGGCCGTCGTCAGCGAGCGGCACTCGCTCGACCAACGGTTCGCCGTGCGGGAATGTTCCGCTTCCCGCGACAGCGCGGCGATGCGGCTACGCCGACTGCCTCAGCGCCTGCCTCTCGCTGACCGTCCGATTGCGCCCCGTCGCCTTGGCGTCGTACAAGGCGTCGTCGGCGCGGCGCATCAGCTCCTCGGCGCTGACAGCCCCGGACGCGCTGCAGACGCCGGCGGACACGGTCAGCGTCCCGCTCGGAAGCAGGTGCTGCGCTGCGATCGTGTCGCGCGCGCGTTCGGCGGCCGTCCAGGCGCCGGCCGCGTCGGTCTCGGGCATCAGCCAGGCGAACTCCTCGCCGCCGATGCGCCCGACGACGTCGACCGTGCGGGCCTCGGAGGCGATCAGCCGGGCAACGTCGGCAAGCACGCGGTCGCCGGTCTGATGGCCGTAGGTGTCGTTGACGCGCTTGAAATGGTCGATGTCGATCAGGGCGATGCTGAGCGGATTGCCGTACCGGTGCGCGCGCTCGATCTCCTGGCTGAGGCGCTCGTGGAAAGCGCGGTGGTTGGCCAGACCGGTGACCGAATCGGTGGCCGCCTGGCGGGCCAGCGCCTGGTGGGCCTCGGCGTTTGAGATCGCCAGCGCGACTAGATCGGCGAAGCGGGCGAGGCGCGGCTCGATGCCGACGGGCGCCGGGCCGTCGACAAACGCCGCGGCGACTGCCCCCCAGAGCTGGCCGGAGACCCTAATCGGTGCGGCAGCGGCGCCGTGCAGCGGCTCGCGTTCCACCGCCCGCACCGGAGTGCCGGCGGCGTAGTCGACCCGCGCGGTCGTACCCGAGCGGTACACGTGCGCGACGGCCGTGGTGCCGCCGAGGTCGAAGAGCTCGTCGAGGATCTCGCGCCCGGGCGTCGACCAGATGCCGAGCCTCGTGCCGGTCTGGGTCGCCGAGTCGAACCGGACAACCGTCCCGAGCGCGGCATCGAATAGGCGCGCGAGCTGCTCGGCGACGACGTTAAAGACGCCGGCGGGGTCCTCGCCTGACGCAACCAGCCGCGCAATCTCAGACAGTGCTCGGTGCTCCGCTTCGCTCATCCGGACGCGCCGGACGAGCGACTGTACGGTCGCCCCGAGGACGGCCGCGACGACGACCAGCAGCGCGCCGGTGCGCCAGCCCGAGGCGGGATAGCGCGTGCTTCCGATCAGGATCTGCGGCGCGAACTCGACGACGATCGCACCCGCCACGGCGAGCATGAGCTCGCGACGGCGGTCGCGAAGCGCCGCCCAGACGACCGGCAGCAGCACCAGCGACCCGTAGCCGCCCGCGACGCGGCCGACGCCGTCGCGCAACAGCGCGACTGACGCGAGGAACAGCGCCATTCCGAGCAGGGTCGCGAAGCTGCTGTCTTGCCAGCGGTCGCGCCACCACAGGCCCGCCGCGACGATCAGCTGCAGCGCCAGCGCGGCTGCGACCTCGCCCACGCGAATCGAAGACTCGAGACCGATCAGCGCCCAGACCGCGACGAAGCACGCCCCGTACGGGACGAGGGGCCCCAGCCGGGGATTCAGCCACGCGGCACCGATCGATCGCATTAGAGGCTATGTCGGCCGAATCGCTGGGTTCATTAGCGATATATGGCCCGATCGCGCGCGCCGACGGATGAGTTCGGAGCGCTGACCGGGTCTAAGCTGCGATGGAGATGACCTCGACCCGTATGGGCAGCGTTCCCGACGCCGAGCTCGTGGCGGCTGCGAGCGCGGGCGACCAGGAGGCGTTCGCCGCCGTCGTCGAGCCCTACCGCGGCCAGCTTCACGCCCATTGCTATCGGATGCTCGGCTCGCTCTTCGACGCCGACGACGCGCTCCAGGAGACGCTGTTGCGAGCCTGGCGCGGACTCGCCCGCTTCCATGGGCGCAGCGCGCTGCGCTCGTGGCTGTACTCGATCGCCACCAATGTCTGCCTGACGCAGCTCGCGCGGCGGTCCAAGCGAGTGCTACCGCTCGACTACGGGCCCGCCACCGACCCGTACGTGCAGCCCGGTCAGCCAATCGTCGAGTCGGTGCTGCTCGAGCCCTACCCCGACGAGGCGCTCGGGCTCGAGGACGGGTTCGCCGCCCCCGAGGCGCGCTACGAGCAGCGCGAGAGCGTCGAGCTCGCGTTCATCGCGGCGCTGCAGCTGCTGCCCGCGCGCCAGCGCGCCGTCCTCATCCTGCGCGACGTGCTCGGCTTCTCGGGCGACGAGGTCGCCGATGCTCTCGAGACGACGCCGGCGTCGGTCTACAGCGCGCTGCAGCGGGCCCACCGGACGGTCGACGAGCGCCTGCCCGCGCAGAGTCAGCAGGCGGCGCTGCGGGCGCTCGACGACGCGCAACTCCGCGCGCTGGTCGACGGCTACACCGACGCCTGGCAGCGGGCGGACGTCGACGCGCTGGTGGCGCTGCTCACGGAGGACGCGGTCATGTCGATGCCGCCGCACACGATCTGGTTCCGCGGCCGCGACGCGATCGCGAGCTTCCTGTCCCGCTGGCC
>DASXDD010000107.1:0-2652 GCA_036490775.1 Solirubrobacteraceae bacterium
GCTGGCGGCGCTGATGGGGGTGCCGTCGATCTTCGTCTTCACGCACGACTCGATCGGACTCGGCGAGGACGGCCCCACGCATCAGCCGATCGAGCAGCTCGCGGGGCTGCGGGCGATGCCGGGGCTCGCGGTGATCAGGCCCTCAGACGCGAACGAGACGGCACTCGCCTGGCGCTACGCGATCGCCGCGACCGAGCATCCGAGCGCGCTGATCCTCACGCGCCAGGGAGTTCCGACCTGGAACCCGGCGGCCGTCCCGGGCGACGCGATTGAGCGGGGCGGCTACGTGCTGAGGGACTCCTACAACGAGCCCGACCCGCCGGAGCTGATCCTGATCGCAACCGGCAGCGAGGTCCATGTATGCGGCCGGGCCGCCGACCTCCTCGAGGCAGAGGGCATCCCGACCCGGGTCGTGAGCATGCCGTGCGTCGAAAACTTCGCCGCCCAGGATCTGGGCTACCGCGGCAGGGTTCTGCCGCCCACGTGCCGCGCGAGGGTGTCGCTGGAGGCGGCCAGCACGCACGGGTGGCACCAGTGGGTCGGCGATCTGGGAGAAGCGATCGGGATGCACAGCTTCGGCGCCTCCGCGCCTGCCTCAGCGCTGTACAGGCACTTTGGCATCACGCCGGAGCGGGTCGCGCAGAGCGGCAGGTCAGCGGTGAAGCGAGCGCGAGCCCAGGGGCCCAGATAGGTGAGCGCGGATGATCGCCGAAGAGTGTCTGCGCGAGCTGACCGCCAACCCGTCGATCTTCGAGGAGCAGGTGGTCGTCCTGCGGGGTTGATCGGGCGCCGATCAGCGGCTGAGATAGCGGAGGACCGCGAGCACCCGCCGATGGTCGGCGCCGTTGCTGCGCAGATCGAGCTTGCCGAAGATGCTGGTGATGTGACGCTCCACCGTCGTGAGCTCTACCTGGAGGCGAGCGGCGATGGAACGGTTGGACCGACCCTCGGACATGAGGACGAGGACCTGGTTCTCGCGATCGGTGAGGCTGTCGAAGGGATCTCGCCGCCAGCGGCCGGCGAGCCGGGCGAGGATCAGCGGGTCGATCGCCACGCCTCCCTGGGCCACGCGGCGGACAGAGGCTATGAGATCATCGACGTCGTTCAGGCTCGCCTTCAGGAGATAGCCAAACCCGTCAGGCCGGTCATCGGCTGCCAGCACGTATTGCACCTTGGGAAGCTCGGACAGAATGACAAGGCTGAGGTGGGGGTCGCTTGCGCGGATCTCGCGCAGAGCCTCGGCACCGTCGGTCTCACTGACCTCCGGCCAAAGGTCCATGTCGACCACTGTCACGTCCGGACGATGGGCGCGAATCCTGCGGGTCAGATCGTCGGGGGTGTCGGCCCCCGCCACGATCTCGGCCCCGGAGCGCTGGAGCACGTGAGCGATCCCCGCCCGGTAGATCGGCTCGTTGGCGGCGACGACGACACGCATGCCTGCGATGGCCATCTGTCGCCGCTTTCCTTCAGACGACCGGCGCAGGCACGAGGATGAGGGCGCCGGCCGCAGCGCGCTGAGGGTGTTCGGGGTCATCGTGTCGTCTCGGACCGCTGCTCCACCCGGCGCGTCTGCGTGCGTCGAGACAATCGTCCGGCTCTTCCGGATACTGACGCCCCCGGCCTGCCTGCCCATAGTGGCATTACATGGCTGGTGCATGACCGATCTTCCTCTCCCTCTCGGGGTTGGCTCGTCGCTTATGTGAGCCACTGTCGACCATAGGCCGGCGATTCGCGTCCGCCAACTGCACAGTCCGGCTGGCCAGTCCGTGGCCGCCGGCTGGGCCGGCGTGGCCAGCCCCCGAGGGCGTACGCTAGGCACGGATCGCCTCGGGGCCGAGTGCCTTGTGAAGCTGGTTGCGCGAGCTGACGTCGAGCTTGACGAATACCTTGCGCAGGTGGTATTGGACCGTGCGTGGGCTGATGAAGAGGCGGGCGCCGATCTCAGGGTTCGAGAGTCCGTCACTCGCCATCTGTGCGATCTGCGCCTCCTGGGCTGTCAGCCGCGCGGGGGTCTCGGGCGTACGGGCTCCCACGGTCTCGCCGGTGGCAAGCAGCTCCCGGCGGGCTCGCTCTGCGAACGCCGCGGCTCCCATCGAGGCGAACATCTCGTGTGCAGCACGCAGCTGCCTGCGCGCGTCGACCCGGCGCTGCTCGCGACGCAGCCACTCTCCGTAGAGCAGATGCGCCCGGCCCAGATCCAACGCCACCCGGCAGCGGCCGAGCCGCTCGACTGCCTCCCGGTAATGCTCCTCGGCCGCCTCGCCGTCGCTCACGAGCGCGTAGGCGCGGGCCTGGATGCCATGGGCCAGATTCGTTCCGGACGCTGCCGTGCGCTCGGCCAAGCGCTTCATCGCGTCGGCAGCGAGCTCGGCGTTGCCGCAGCGCGCGGCCGCCTCGACCAGCTCCGGCAGGGACCATACAGAGACCATCAGTTCGTCGCGGGCACTGGCGCTCTCGGCGGGTACGATCGCCGCGGCATGTTGCCCAAGGCCGTTGTAGAGCAGAGCACGCGCATGCTCGCCGAAGGTGAGGACCACGCCCTCGTTGCGCGCGATCGCCGCGGTCTCAGCGGCCTCGATCACGGCCAAGCCCCGCTGCTCATCGCCCTGGCATCCGGCGAGGAGAATCCTCCCGAAGACCATCTCGGCGCTT
>DASXDD010000108.1:0-42646 GCA_036490775.1 Solirubrobacteraceae bacterium
CAAGAACGCGAGATCGTCATCTCGTCTCGGCCGCTCGAGGCTACGGCCTTCCAGGTCGAGAACATCCGAATCGCCTACGTGTTCTACGAGAGCGGTCTTTCGATCAACGTGATGTACACCGTCGACGATCCCAAGAAGCGAGCAGTCGGGTTCAAGCTCTCGGAAGGGATGGAAGTCCCCGCGGAGCTCGCCTCGCGGTTCAAGTTCGCAAGGCAGAAGTCGAAGCTGGCCGGAACCATTCGCGGTTCCTACTTCGCCTTCAAGAACGATTACTGAATCGTGTGCGCGAGTGCGGTCAGCGACGCTTACGCCACGCGTACGTTCTTGGCTGACTTCCAGAACCAGACCACCGTCACGCATGCATCCGACGTCGCTGACGCGGTATGGCGGGCCGCCAACGACACGACCGGGCAGCTTCGATTCCCGGCCGGGCCCGATGCCGTCGCGCTAGCTCAATTCAAATAGCGACGTACGCGTGCCGTAGGCGGTGTTCGGGGGCGAGTGCGCTACGCTTACGAGGTCAGATAGCGATGGCAACCAGAGGGCGAGACCTTCATCTGAACGTCCCCTTGCCGCGAAAGCCGCCTGATCTTCTGATGGCCGAGAGTCCACCCAAGGGTGGACTTTCCGCGTTTAAAGCGGCCGCGCTTTCGGCGCATCAGGGCAGGATGTCGTTCAGCTTCAGTGTGAACCGCTCGCCCGACTCTTCGAGCTCGCCCTCGATGTGCAGGCGCGCCGGGCCGGTCTCGGTCCACAGGTCGAGGAAGAAGGCCCAGCCCGGCTGGTCTGGATCGTCGGATTTCGTGATCGCTTCGACCTGGTAGGTCTCGCGCGGCGGCAGCACCAGCGACTCGGGGCAGTCGTCCTCGACGCGGCGACGCAGATCCTCGACGGTGAGCTGATCGCCAGACGCGACGCGGAGCTCCTCGTAGTCCCCGTCCACGACGAGGGCGACGACGTCCTCCAGTGCCCGGTACATCGGCTCGGGCATCAGCTCGAGCGTTTCGACACGCTCCTCCGGTCCACCCAGCTCGTGGGTCGGCGCGAGGTCGAGCCGGCTGTAGAAGTAGTCCTCGGAGGCCGCGCGCGCCTGGCGGCGGATGCTCTTGGACAACCCCGCGGCGCCGAGCGCAAAGCCCGCTGCATCGATCGCCTCCTCGAGCGTTCCGTGCCGGCGCGTGAGCTGCGCGGTGATCGCGCGACCGTGCTCGGTGTCGCGCGCCATCGATGAGCCGTCCAACAGGATCGAGGGAGCGTCATGGCGGCTGTAGCCCACGCAGGCCCGCACCGAAGAGTGAAGGACGATGAGGTGGTCGCCCATTACGCTCGCGCGGGTGATCGGTCGGCGGGTGTCATCCGGATCGGCGAGCTCGCCGAGCGGGTAGTAGTAGCGCTGCCACGACTACCCATCCTACGAAGGGAGAACGACCCCGGGGTGCTTGACCCCCAGTTGTCGTGCCCAGGGGATTGGCGTAGGCTCGCCGGCGTGAGACGCGCACTGCTTGCGGCATTCGTGCTGCTCGCCATCATCGCTGAGCCCGCGTACGCCGCCGCCGGTCCGTCGCCCGGGTCCCCGGGGCTGGGTGATCGCCTGTTCCCGGACCTCGGAAACGGCGGCTACGACGCGCTGCACTACGACGTCGACCTGCGTTACGCGACCTCGGCACCGACGCAGCCGATCGACGGCACGGTGACGATGGTGGCTCGGGCGACGCAGTCGCTCTCCCGATTCGACCTCGACTTCGCGGGCGCGAGCATAGGGGCGGTCGCCGTGAACGGGCAGCGCGCGTCGTTCCGGCGCGTCGACGCGGATCTCGTGATCACGCCGCGCGAGCCGATCCGCAACGGAGCCACGTTCATCGTCACGGTCTCGCACTACGTCGCGGTGCCGACCGCGCCGGACAACAGCGACTTCTCGTCGGAGGCGTTCTTCTACACGCCGGACGGTTCGGCGACGGCCGGGCAACCGAACTTCGCCAACTACTTCCTGCCGTCCAACGACCATCCGAGCGACAAGGCGACGTTCGACTTCCGCTTCGATGTCCCGGCCGGCGAGACGGCAGTGGCCAACGGCGTTCTGGCGGCAAAGTGGACTTCCGGCGGTCGCGCGCACTGGATCTACGTCCAGCGCCAGCCGATGGCCACCGAGCTTGTTCAGCTCGCGGTCGGCAACTACGACGTCACGCCGGACGGGTTCCAGTCGGGCGTGTTCGTGCGCGATGTCACCGCCAAGCCGATCACCGCACGCATCCTGCCGGACCTGCAGCCTTTCACCGGGCCGCAGCTCGCGTGGCTGCAGGCGCGCGTCGGCCGCTACCCGTTCGACCTCTACGGCTCGCTCGTCGTCCAGGCCGACCTCGGCTTCGCTCTAGAGACCCAGACGCTCGAGCTGATCGACACGTCCTGGTTCGACGACTTCGACCAAGGCGTGTGGGAGCCGACTGAGCTGCACGAGATGACGCATATGTGGTTCGGCGACTCGGTGTCGCCGAAGACGTGGAGCGACCTGTGGCTCAACGAGGGCCACGCGAGCTGGTACGAGTTCCTCTATGCGGAGCAGAAGGGCGAGCTCGCCGATGACACCACGGACTATCCCGACCCCACCGGCTACGCCACGTTCGACGAACTGATGAAGGCCGTCTACGCACACGGCGACCAGTGGCGCCATGACAGCGGGCCGGTCGCGGCGCCGACGAGCGCCGACACGCTGTTCGATCTCCAGCGCTACCACGGCGGCGCGCTCGTGCTCTACGCGCTGCGCCAGGTGGTCGGCGCAGCGACGTTCCAGCGGATCGAGCGGGCCTGGGTCCAGCGCTACCAGGGCCAGTCGGCGTCCACCGACGACTTCATCGCGCTCGCGTCGCAGGTCTCGGGCCGCAACTTGACGGGATTCCTGCGCGACTGGCTGTATGGGACCAAGACGCCGCCGATGCCGGGGCATCCGGACTGGACGGTCGATCCGGTCGAGGCGAACCAGCCGCAGCTGCTGTCCGTCGGGGCCGCCACCCGGGGCCGCGGCTAGCATCACCTCAAGCGGGTGACGCCGGACCGTGAAGCGAATGGGATGCTCAAGCCGTGGGGTGTTTGCTCGCACTGCTGGCACTGATCTCGCCGCGACTCGTCCTGGTGCTGCTATGGATCTTCGGCGACCTCCTCAGCCGGGCGTTCGACAGCTGGATCGTCCCGCTCGTGGGGTTCTTCCTCCTGCCGTGGACGACGCTGACCTATGCCGCGTTCTGGGACTGGGGGCCGGGGCACCACGTGGTCGGGTTTGAGTGGTTCCTCGTCGCGCTCGCGTTCTTCATCGACCTCGGTGCCTACGCCGGCGGAGGACGCGCGCGGTCACGGCGATAACGAGACTCGCGCCGACCACGGTGATCACCCCGATCGGAGGATGAGTTCGTGGTCGCCGAGATCAATATGTCTGCGCATCCCTCGAGAAGCTTTCTCGTGATGATCACTCAAACCTCGGCGCCACCGGCACGGCGACGTCCGTGAGCGGCGGCGCGCCCGTGTTGCTGGCCGACGTCGCAGCGAAAGTGTTCACAGTCGACACGGGGTCGTTCCTCGCGATCGTCGTGACCGGCGCGGTCGCCGGAACCGTGGCCGCCGTCGCGGGCGGGCGCGGTCTGTTCCTGCCGGTGGTCGTGCTCGAACTGGTCTTCGGCATCGTGATCGGGCCTCAGGGGCTTGACATCGCGCATGTCAATAACTTCACCGGATTCTTCTCCGACCTCGGTCTGGGCATGTTGTTCTTCTTCGCCGGCTATGAGATCGACATCCCGCGCATTCGCGGGCAGCCGCTGAGGCTCGCGCTGTTCGGGTGGGCGATGTCGCTCGCGATCGCCTACGGGCTCGGCGGCGCGCTCGCCGCTGCGGGAATCGTGGTCTCGCTCGTCTACGTCGGCTCGGCGCTGGCGACCACCGCGATCGGAACCCTCCTGCCTATCCTTTCGGACACCGGCGAGCTGAATACCTCGTTCGGCACCTATCTGCTCGCGGCCGGCGCCGTCGGCGAGTTCGGGCCGGTCCTGCTACTGACGCTGGTGCTGTCGGCTCAGAGCCCGGCTCACAGCGCGGTGATCCTGATTGCGTTCGTCGCACTGGCGGTGGCGGTTGCGCTCGGGGCGGTCCGGTCGTCTGGCCGCACACTGCCCCTGTTCGAGCGAACGATCGAAAAAAGCTCGCAACTCGCGGTGCGATGGATCGTGGTGCTCGTGTTCGCGCTCGGACTCCTGGCATCAGACCTCGGCCTAGATCTATTGCTCGGCGGTTTCGCGGCGGGCATGATCACCAGGCTGGTGCTGCGCAAACACGAAGTTCCTGGATTCGATTCGAAGCTCAACGCAGTCGCGTTCGGCGTGTTCATCCCGTTCTTCTTCGTCGTCAGCGGCATGCGCCTTGACATCGACGCGCTGTTCGCAAGCCCGTCCGGCGTCGCCAAGCTTGCGGTGTTCTTCGTGCTGTTCCTGGTGGTTCGCGGCACGCCGGCGCTGTTGCTCTACCGCGACGTGCTGCCGCTGCGGGAGGATCGCATTGCGCTCGCCTTTTTCACCGCCACGCAGTTGCCGCTCGTGGTTGCGATCACCACGCTTGCCGTCCAGGAAGGTCACATGAAGTCATCGACGGCGGCCGCGCTCGTCGGAGCGGGCGCGCTCTCGACACTGGCCGGACCACTCCACGGGCTACGTATGCGCCGGATCGCCGCGCTCAAGCGCTCGCGCGGCGACCCCCCCGACGCAGTGCTGGCCGGCGCCGACGAGCCGAGTCTCGCCTGACGCCCGCCTACCAGCGACGTGAAGGACGACGGCTGCCGCCGATGCCGATGTCGTCGGCGGTGCCGACGAACGCGAGCTCGTCCGGGTCGTGGTAGATCCGCGCCAAGCTCAGCTCGAGCGCGTGCCGTTGACGGAGTAGGGCGGCGTGCCGCTCGGGCGGCAGCAATTCGGTCAGACGGTCGAGCAGCGCCGTCATCCGGCGCGCGACCTGTGGCGCGTCGGCGCCGTACCACCGAACCTCGGTCAGCGCGAGGTCGACCAGCTCATCCCAACCGGGAGACGGCAACAGCAGCCGGACATGCCCATCGTCGTCTTTGATCGCCGAGCTCTGCAGTGGCCGATGACCAAGATGCGTCAGCATCGCTTCAAGCGCATCGAGTCCCTCGACGGCACTGGTCGGATCATTTACCGCAGGCGAAAGTGCTCGAATCGCAACGTCGACGGTGCAGCGGATCGCGAACGCCGGATCTTCCTGGATCCGCCTGCCGTCGGCGAACGTCAGCGCGACGCGCAGTGCTGTCGGGTCGACCGACGAGCCGCCGCGAATCAGCAGGATCGGTGTGTCGTCGCCGACGTGTGAACCGATCGGCGCGGCTACCTCGATGATCGCGTCCGCGGCGCGAGCGGCTTGCACCAATCGAGCACGGTCGACGCCGATCAAGAGCTCGTTGCGGTGGCGGTGCCTGAGGATCGAGCTGACCGGTGCAGTAGACAGTGGGCAAAGCTCGATGCCCGCGGCATCCGGGTGCGGATAGACGTCGTCGACAGCGAGGGCGAATCCGTCCAGCAGGCGCGCGTAGATCCTGCGCGGCCGCATCAGATCCAGCAGCCGGCCGATGAAGCGAAACAACGCGACTAGCGCGGCGACCATCAGCGCAAGCGCGACCAGGACGGTCGCCGTGCCGACTTTGTCGTTGGTCGAGCCACCCACGTTGGCGGCCGCGACCAGCGCGTACACCCCCGGCGCGACGAACAGACCGAGCGCGTTCTTGATCACCGCATCGCTGCGGAACGACGGCACCAGCCGCGGCGAGTACTGCCCCGCCCCGAACTGGACGACCAGGACCGCGACTGACACGACCAATCCCGAGAACGCGACCATCCCGGCCGCGATCGACTCCAAGATCGCCTGCGCTTCGTTCGACGTGATGCCGAGCAGGCCACCCCCTGTGCTGCTCCGGTCAATTGCCGGAATCGCGAGTCCCAACAGCACCGCCGCGAGCAGATACATCGTTGGGACGATCACGAGGCTGTGCGCGAACCGTTGCCGAGCATGCAGTCGCAAGCTCCAGAACGGCGCGCGTTCGCTCACTGACAGCCGGCGAGCCGCGACGATCTCGGTGTCCCCAGGATCCTGCCCGCGGCGATCGTCAGCGGGCTCGGCCCGAGTCCGTGAGTCCTCCGGCACGGTCACGGCTCAGACACCACCACCCGGGCCGGACGCGATAGCTCCGCGAAGCATGCCGCCACACGACCAGTCCGACTGGCGATGCGCATCGTTCGGATTGGGTGATTCGCACGCCGAGATCCGAGTGTGGCAACGGTACGTGAACTAGCGGGATGCCGCGCTGACCAGTCTCCGACGCTGATCGGGCGAGGGCCACGGTGGCACGCCGGCCTCGGTGTTGGCTCTGGCATGGGAGACGCTCGAGGTCGCGGGGATCGCGACGTGGACCCGCTCATCCGCCAGGGTCCACTTCAACAGCTCGCCGGCGTCAAATCGGCCAACCAGGGACCCGCCACCAAGCGGCCGCATCGCGATCACCCCGAGATCCAGCTCTGCCGCGAGCGGGAGAATGCGCCGCTCGGCATCGCGCTCCAGCGGGTTGTATGGCACCTGGATCGCGTCGATCCGGCCGGTGCGCATCACCACCTCCAACTCGTCAAACGCACTAGCGGCGTAGTGCGTCGCGCCCAGGAACCCAATCCGCCCTGCGGCACGCTCGTCCTCCAACCAGTCGAGTTGCTCGCGCCAGCGGACGAGATTGTGCACCTGCTGCAAGTCCACCCGCCCATCAAAGAACTCAAGCTGCGCCTGAAACTGGCTGCGGCCTTCGGTCACTGAACTCGTCCAGATCTTCGTCGCGACCAGAGCATCGCGACGGCGGTCTCCAAGCGCCCGGCCCAGCACCGCTTCCGCCCGTCCGTACATCGGCGAGGAGTCAAAGAACCGTGTGCCGCCCTCCCAGACCACGTCGATCACCTCGCCTGCTGCGCGCTCGCCGGCCGGGCCGACGTCAAACGTCTGCCAGGTGCCGAGACCGACTACCGGGACCTCCCACTCCGTGCGTCCGAACCGACGGCGCTCCATGAAGTCCTATCTACCAGACCGACGGCAGCACACGCACGCCAACTCTGTCTCGTCAGGAAGCGACGAGACCGCCGTCGCCGGCGCTACGTAGGCCCGACGCGGACCCCTCCGTAGCTGACGCGCACGACCACGTGCGCCGGCCGGGTCGGCAACCCGAGCGACAGGAAATCGCGCACTGGACCGCGATGCCCGCAGTAAGGGCAAGTGAGCTGGTCGACAATTGACACAGGCTCGGGCCCAGTCGCAATCGGCGCGTCGCATCGATCGCATGCCAGGGTTCCGGCCGCAAGCCGGGTGGACCGGGCCGCCGGCCGCTTCTGCTCGTGGACCAACTTGCCGCGGCTCGTAGTCGACGATCCGTTTACCCGGAACCGGTCGCTGCCGGAAAGCAAGCCCATGAGGATCAGTCTAGGGCCGGGCTGGCGGTGTACGCACTGCGTCGGGACGAGCAAGGCCACCGTGACCGCGAATCGACTCGACCCCACGCCGGCCGACGACAGCGCCGCAGCGACGACGCCGGTGCGTTCAGGACTGCAGGAACGCGAGCAGGTCGGCGTTGATCGTTTCGGCCTGCGTGGTCGGCATCCCGTGTGGGAATCCCTCGTAGGTCTTCAGCGTTCCGTTCTGCACGAGCTTGGCGGACAGCGGTCCGGAGTCGGCGTAGGGAACGATCTGGTCGTCGTCGCCGTGCATCACCAGGACCGGCACCGTGATCTTCTTCAGGTCCTCGGTGAAATCGGTCTGCGAGAACGCCACGATACCGTCGTAGTGTGCCTTCGCTCCGCCCATCATTCCCTGGCGCCACCAGTTCTCGATGATCGCTTCCGACGATTCGACACCCGGTCGGTTGAAGCCGTAGAACGGGCCTGACGGCAGCGCCCGGTAGAACTCTGACCGGTTGGCGGCAAGCTGGGCTTGGAGGTCGTCGAACACGCTCTTGGGCAGCCCGCCGGGATTGGCGTCAGTCTGCACCATCAGGGGCGGCACCGAGCTGATCAGCACCGCTTTCGCCACCCGGCTTTCGCCGTAAACACCGATGTAGTGCGCGACTTCGCCGCCGCCGGTGGAGTGCCCGACATGGATCGCGTCCTGAAGATCGAGATGCTCGGTCAACGCAGCCAGATCAGCGGCGTAGTGGTCCATGTCGTGACCGCCGCCGGTCTGCGTCGAGCGGCCGTGCCCGCGGCGGTCGTGGGCGACGACGCGGTAGCCATGCGACAAGAAGAACAGCATCTGGCCGTCCCAATCGTCGGCCGACAGCGGCCAACCATGGCTGAACACGATCGGCTGCCCTGACCCCCAGTCCTTGTAGAAGATCTCAACACCATCGGTCGTGGTAATCGTGTCCATGCTGACGCCTCCATCGATCTGAGCATCGACGCCAAGCCCGCGAACGCCAGCCTAACCCATCGCTGTCGGCGCGCCAGAATTGACGTGGACGGGCATTCCGCTCACGCCTTTTCAAGCGTCTGGAGTCACGCATGAGCACCGAGATCAAGGTTCGTACCCCGTTTGGCGAGCATTCGACGGCCGCCGAAGTCGCCGCCGGCATCGATCTATCGGGCAGTCGCGCGATCGTCACCGGGGCCTCGTCGGGCATCGGCGCGGAGACCGCGCGCGTGCTCGCCGACGGCGGAGCCGCGGTCACCCTCGCCGTCCGAGACACAGAGGCCGGCGCGTCAGTCGCTGCCCAGATCCAGGCGTCGACAGGCAACGACCTTGTTGACGTGCGGCAGTTGGAGCTGGCAGATCACGCCTCGGTCGCCGCTTTCATCGGCGCGTGGGATGGTCCGTTGGACGTCCTTGTCAACAACGCGGGCGTAATGGCGATCCCCGAGCGCACGCTGACACCCGAGGGCCATGAGCTGCACTTGGCCACCAACCACCTCGGGCACTTCTTGCTGGCAACAGGGCTGTATCCAGCTCTGCGCGCATCCGGCAAGGCGCGGGTCGTCTCGCTGTCGTCAAGCGCGCACCTCTACTGCCCGGTCCTGTTCGACGATCCGGCGTTCGCGTTTGTCCCCTACAGCCCATTTCTCGGCTACGGGCAGTCCAAGACCGCCAACGTCCTGTTCGCCGTCGAAGCGAACCGCCGGTGGGAGCGCGACGCCATCACCGTCAACGCCGTGATGCCCGGCGGCATCGCCACACGCCTGCAGCGCCACATCGATCCCGAGGCTCTGGCGCAAGCACGGCGCGAAGCCGGCGCCAGTGCCGAACTGAAGACAGTCGAGCAAGGCGCCGCGACCTCGATCCTCGCCGCAGTTTCACCGCTGCTCGATCGAATCGGCGGTCGTTATCTCGAGGACTGCAACGAGGCCCAGATCGTCAGCTCCCGCGCCAACTCAGACGGTCGGCACGGCGTCGCGGCGTTTGCCCTAGACCAAGCCAACGCCGAACGCCTCTGGGTCCTGTCGGCGCGGTACGCCGACACTGACTAGTGCAGGCGAAGGCCCCGCGAGTCGCGGGACCTTGCTTGGCTATATCTCGTCGAGGACGATCAGCGTCTCGGCACGGACGCCATCAGCCTTCATCGCATCAGCCGCCGGCTCGGTCTGCATGAACTCCTGAAACGCAGCCATGTCGGGGATCTCCGCGATCAGTCCCACACGATTTGAGCCCGCCGGGTCCCGGAAGGCGCGGGTCGTGATTCCCAGCGGCCCAAAGACCTCGTCTCGCTTGGATGAACTCAGCCAATGCTCGACGTCGTCCACTTCGTGAAATGCAATGTGCGTTGCCATAGGTCCCCCGGGCTAAGCCAGTTCGAGGTGTTTGACGTCGGCGACGCGCTCCTCGGGCGCGCCGTCGAACCCGCCGTCGACCGGGAGCGCCGGCATCAGCTTGTCGTTCATAAACCGCTCGCTGTGCTCCTTGGACTCCCACACAACCGAAATCAGATAGCCGCCATCGGTCGGTCCTGCGGCGTGCGCCGTCTGCCCTTCGGGAAGGCCCTGCGGTGGATGCACCGCCGTGAGCATCGCCCGGTACTGGTCTTCAGTCCCGCCCTTCCAAAAGTGCGTCTGCAGAAAAGCCATCCGGTCCCTTCAGTTAGCGTTTGAGCGACCGTACTCGATGCCGACACACGCTCGCTGGCGCTTGGGTTCGCGCCGGTCATCATCTCTCTGTGCGCCTTCACGTCCTCAGCGACCTGCATCTCGAGCGCCAGGCGTTCCCGGCGCCCGAGGCCGACGCCGACGCGGTGATCCTTGCGGGCGACATCGCGACGGGGACGGGGGGCGTGGACTGGGCACGAACCTGGGCCGAGGGAAGGCCGGTCGTGTACGTCGCCGGCAACCACGAGTTCTACGGTCACAGCACTCCGGGTCTGCTCGATCAGCTGCGCGGCGCGGCGGACGGCTCTCAAGTCGCGGTGCTCGAAAACGAGGAACTGATCGTCGGAGAGGTGCGATTTCTCGGCTGCACACTGTGGACCGATTTTGACTTCGACGGACCCGAGCACCGGGTCCAGTCGATGGCGATCTGCCAGCGGCTGGTCAACGACTACGGACAGATCGAGTACGGGCCTGCCGGGCGGGCGCTCGCTGCACAGGACACGTTGACGATTCACGAATCCAGCCGGCGGTGGCTCGAACAACGGCTCGCGATCGGACATGATGGCCCGACCGTGGTCGTCACCCATCACGCCCCGCTGATCCGCTTCAAGCCGTCCAACCCGCTGCTGCGGTCGCTCGGGGGCGCGTTCGCGAGCGACCTCACCGAGCTGATGGGCGACGACCGCGTCGACCTTTGGATCTTCGGCCACACGCACCGGTCCGTGGATCTCGAGCGCGGTGGCACCCGCGTGCTCAGCAACCCGCGGGGCTACCCGCACCAGCCAGTCGACGGCTTTGACCCCGCGCTTGTTGTCGAGCTCAACGGACACCGCGGATGATCGAGCGGCTCATTACCTTGGTCGCGCTGGTTGCGTCGGCGCTGTCCCACGCCCCGACGCTGCGTGCGGCGGCCCATCCCGACAAGGCCCGCGCGGCGGTTCAGCGCCTGTCGCCACAGCAGCTCGCCGGGCAGCGGATCATCTACGCGTACGCGGGACTGAAGCCACCCGCGTCGCTGCTGTCCGCGATCCGCGCCGGCGAGGCCGGCGGCGTGATCTTCTTCGCTCCGAACGTCTCCAGCCCGGCACAGATCCGCGGCGTGATCGGCCAGCTTCAGCGCGCGAGCATGGCGAGCCCGGTCCACTCGCGGCTGTTGATGCTGACCGACCAGGAGGGCGGTGAGGTGCGGCGCCTGCCCGGCGCCCCGACGCTTTCCCAGAAGCAGATCGGCCAGAGCGCCAACGCCGCAGCCCAGGCCCGTGCGGCCGGCACCGGCGCCGGGCAGAACCTGCGCTCGGTCGGGATGAACCTCAACCTCTCCCCCGTGCTCGACGTCTACCGCCAGGCCGGGAACTTCATCGACGAATTCCAGCGGTCGTATTCGAGCAACCCGCGCACGGTGGCGACACTCGGCGCGGCGTTCATCTCCGCCCAGCAGCTCACGTCCGTGGCGGCGACCGCCAAGCACTTCCCGGGCCTCGGCTCGGCCTCGCGCCGTCAGAACACCGATCTCGGACCGGTAACCCTGAATTCGTCGCTGGCGACGCTACGCAACGTCGACGAGCTGCCCTACAAGAGCGCGATCGCGGCCGGAGTGAAGGTGATCATGAGCTCGTGGGCGATTTATCCGGCGCTGGACCCGCGCAGGCCGGCCGGGCTGTCGTCGACGGTGATCGGCAGCGAACTGCGCAAGCGGCTGGGCTTCAAGGGCGTGACGATCACCGACGGGATCGACGCCGGCGCCGTGACGCCGTTTGGCAATCTCGGCAAGCGCGCCGTGCTTGCTGCGACCGCCGGCGCCGATCTGATCCTGTGCGCGGCCACCAACCCCGCCAACAACACGCCGGCCGAGGGGATCACGGCCCGCAACGCGATCGTCTCGGCGCTCGCGCACCATCAGCTCAGCCAGTCCGCGGCGCAACAGTCGGCAGCCCGGATCCTGGCACTGCGCGCCAAGCCCTAGTGTGAATCCGGGCACTAGCGTCGGGCCGGATGCGCCAGCAGCGCCGCGGGCGTCCCAGACCGGCGAGCCCAATCGCGACCCAGCGGCCCGCTCGGCAGCCACACGAGCAGCCCGAGCGCGAACGCAACCGACCCGACGATCCCGATGGAGCGCTGTCCGGCCGTGATCGGCGAGTCGCGGAGCCGCAGGCGCGAGATCACCGCGGCGAGCCCAACGCAGACGCACACGCAGACGATGATCAGCAGCCACGTCTGCTTCGCGTCGCTGCCGGTTCCGAGGGTGTGCAGCACGGCGATTGGCCAGCACGCGTACGCGAGCCAGTGGACCGCGCGCCAGGCGCGGTGGCCGAACCTCGCGCGCGCGACGCTCGTGATCGCGATGGCGATCAGCAGATCGAATGCGAGCGCGCCCAGCCCCAGCCAGAACGGCCGGTATGCGCTGTGGAACGGGATCACCGCGTCGAGCAGCCCGATCGGCGCAAACGAGTCGAGCACCGCCGTAACGATGTGCACGGCGAGGAACGCGATCGCGAGCAGCGAGACGCTGCGGTGGACCCCGTCGATCACGAACCGCGGCCACCGCCTGCCCGACACCCGCGAGACGTTGACCATCCCGAGCACGAGCGCGACCGTCAGCAGCACGAGCGCGACGGTTCCGCTGGCACGCGTCAGGTACCAGTAGGCGCTCACGATCCCCCGGACGTGACCGGTGCCGCAGGCGCCGGGGCAGGCGAGGGCGCGGGCGCTGGGGCGGCCTGCGCGGGCGCCGGTGCGGCCTGCGCGGGCGCCGATGCGGGGGCCGGCGCAGGCGCGGGCTTCAGCGGATGATCAACATGATGGTGTCGCGGCGGTCGCGCGCGCGTGTGCCGTGCCGGTCGTACGAGCTCGCGCGGCGCACGGACGCGCGGCGTCTTGGCGACCGCGTGCCCCGGCGCGGCGTTCGCGACCACGTCGGTGAGCGCTCCCGTGCACACGACGGCGGTCGCGGCGATCCAACGATTCACGCGTCGGAGGCGCACGAGCGCCCGGTCCCGAGCTGTCTGTGCACGATCTCTCATCCGTGGCGGTGATGGTGGAAGTGGGCAGACGTCCAAGCGGCGAAGTCGGGCAGCAGCACGACCGCGATCACGGCGCCGCCGACGACCGCGGACGCGAGCGCGATCGCGCGACCGGAGCCGCCGCCGGTGCCGCCCTTGAGCGACCGGGCCGGCGCGAGCTCGAACAGATGCCCGAGCACGTGCGGCGCCATCGCCACGAGCCAGACGATGAAGCTGACCTTGTGGATCTCAAGCCAGCGCCCGCGCGAGCCCGGCCCGTCGACGAGCAGGATCACACCGGTCGCGAACACGACCAGCGTGGACACGACGAGCAGCGGCGCAAGGCCGCGCAGCAGCGGGTGCGGCGGCCCTTTGCGACGGTAAGCACCGGCGCCCGCGTAGTACAGCGCGAACCGGTAGCCGGTGCTCGCAAGCTTCAGCACGACGGGCCCGATCAGCAGCAGGCCGAGGAACAGGTGCAGCCACAGCAGCTGCCCGATCCGGATGATCGTGACGCCGAGCACCGCGAGCAGGATCAGCAGTGCCGTCCCCGCGATCGCGGTGAGCTGCTCGTTGCCGTCGGTACCGCCTCCCAGCATCGCGCCGAGTCTGCGCGCGAGCGCTAAAGCGCCGTTCACCGAGTTATGAGAAAGCTCTTGAACTAACTCCTCGGCTTAGGGCGCTTTCCTATGATCGAGCGATGATCCTCGTGGTCGAAGACGAGCCGGGGATTGTCGACTTCGTCGAGCGCGGGCTGCGCACTCGCGGGCTCGACGTGGTCTCTGAGCTCGACGGGCAGGCTGGTCTCACGCGTGCGCTCGACCCCGAGGTCGAGCTGGTCGTGCTCGACCTGATGCTCCCCGGACTGCCGGGCGCCGAGCTACTGCGGACGCTCCATGACCGGCGCCCGGACCTGCCGGTGATCGTGCTCACGGCCAGGGGCGAGGTCGCAGACCGGATCGACGGCCTCGACGCGGGCGCGGTCGATTACATCGTCAAGCCGTTCTCCGTCGGCGAGCTCGCCGCCCGAATCCGCGCTCAGCTGCGCTCGGCGAGCCGGGACACCGGGACCGAGCTTACGGTCGACGAGCTTCAGATCAATCTGATCTCGCGCGAGGTGACGCTCGGCGGCGAGCCGGTGAACCTGTCGACGACCGAGTTCGAGCTGCTCGTGTATCTGGCGCGCAACCGCAGCCAGGTGCTCGCGCGCGACCAGATCCTGCGCGCGGTGTGGGGTTACGACCACGATCCGGGCACCAACATCGTCGACGTTTACGTCGGCTATCTGCGCCGCAAGTTGTCGATCGGCGGCCGCACCGCGCCGATCACAACGATTCGCTCGGTCGGCTTCCGGTTCGACGGCGCCGGCTCGTGATGCGCCGGCTGCCGCGCATCGACAGCCTCCAGGCTCGGCTGACGGCGTGGGTGGCCGCGGTCGTGCTCGTCTGCCTCGGTGTGACCTTCCTCGTCGTCTACAACGCCACCGGCACGCGCCTGCGTTCGGACATCGACCACGACGTCCGCGGAGCGGCGGTCGACTTCCAGCACGCGCTCGCGACGCAGCGCGGCCTCAGCGGCCAGGCGCTGCTGGCGTCCGCACGCAGGTATGCCGGCGCGCAGCCTTACGGCCAGGCCTCGACGCTGCTGTTCGTGATGATCCCTGGTGTCGGCAACGCCAGCAACCATCCCGAACTGTTCGGCTCTGAGCGTCCCGACGACGGCGAATCCGCGGCTGACCAGGTGCGCGAGAACGCTCTCGGCAGCGGGCTGCGGACACCAACGCCCGGCTTCTCGACCAAACGGGCCCCAGACGTCGGCGACGTGCGCCTGTACGAGCAGCGGATCCCGACCGCGACCGGCACGGCGGTCGTCGGCGCCGGCGAGGCGCTGACCGCGGTCTCGCGATCCCAGGCCGGCGTCGCGCGCTCGTTCATCCTGGCGGCGGCGATCACGCTCGTGCTCGCCCTGCTGGCTTCGTATCTGATCGGCGGCCGGGTATCGGCGCCGCTGCGCCGGCTGACACGGCTGGCAGTACGCGTCGACGCTGGCGACCTGAGCCCACGAATGCACCCGACCGCGGCAACCACGCGCGAGGTCCGCGTGCTCGGCGAGGCGTTCAACCACATGCTCGACCGGCTCGCCGGCGCGTTCGACGCACAGCGGGAGTTCGTCGCTGACGCCTCGCACGAGCTGCGCACGCCGCTGACCGTGATGCGGGGCCAGCTCGAGGTCCTGGCTGCTGATCCCAATCCGAGCCTCGACGAGGTCCAGCGCGTTGAGGCGCTGCTCCAGGCTGAGATCTCTCGAATCACGCGTCTCGTCGATGACCTGCTGCTGCTCGCGCGCTCCGAGCAACACGACTTCTTGCGGATCCGGCCGATCGACCTCGACACGTTCGTCCCGGAGCTGTGGGATGGCGCGGCGCTCACGGCCACGCGCGACTTCCGGCTCGCCGACGTACCCGCGCTCGGGCTGCGGGCCGATCCCGACAGGCTCGTCCAGGCGATCCGCAACCTCGCGCGCAACGCGATCGAGCACACCGACGAGCCGGACGGGATCGTGTTGCTCGAGCTGACGCCAACGGGCACCGGCAGCGTCCGCTTCTCGGTCAGCGACGACGGGCCTGGCGTCCCTGCGAGCGAACGTGACCGGGTGTTCGAGCGCTTCCACCGCACCGACGCAGCGCGCAACCGGTCGTCCGGCGGCGCCGGGCTGGGACTGGCGATCGTGCGGGCGATCGCCGACGCGCACGGCGGCACCGTCAGCGCCGGCGTGAGCTCGTTCGGCGGCGCTCGGTTCGACCTCGAGCTCCCAGGCGTGATCGCACACTCCGAGCGCGAACCGGAGTCGCTCGCCAAGCGTGCCTAGAGGTGGCCGATGAAGCGGGCAAGGCCGCCCCGCAGCTCGTGCTCGAAGCTCTCGGGCCGCCGCTAACGAGCCGGCGGCGCGAGCAGCTGGCTCACCGACAGCACCGCCCCGGCCGGGTCGGCAATCGCCGTCTGCAGAAATCCCGACGCCTCGCGCGGCTCGACGACGACCGTGCCGCCCAGCTCCTGCGCTGTGGCGGCCGCGGCTCGCGCGTCGGTGACCCACACGTCGACGCTCCAGCCCGCGTCGCCGTCTCCCTCTGCGACCACCGCGACGACGTCGCGCGGAACCGGCTGGTGCGGCTCGCCTCCGACGTAGCCAGGTAGACGGAACAGCGCAACGCCGGGCACGAACTCCTCGGCCTCCCAGCCGAACAGAGCGCCATAGAACGCTTTCGCGCCGTCGCCGTCGTTCGTGCTGAGCATGCTCATCGCCCACGCGGATGGCTCATTGACGAGCTCGGCGCCCCGGCGTGCGCCGGCCTCCCAGACACAGAAGCTCGCTCCGGCGGGATCGCTGAGCGCCGCCATCCTGCCGGCCGGCGGCGCATCGAACGGCTCGACTGCAACGGTCCCGCCAGCCTCCTGCGCGCGCTTAACGGCTTCATCGACGCTGTCGACGGCGACGTGGGTGATCCACGCAGGAGCCGGCGGTGCTCCCGCGGGCAGCGAGCTGATGCCGGCGACGTCGCGGCCCCGCACCCGCGCGACGTAGTACTCGCCCGGCGGGTCTCCGGGCATCGCGCCCGGGCCGTCGAACTCCCAGCCGAGGAGCTCGCCGTAGAACTGCATCGCGGCACCGACGTCCGGCTGCGCGACGTCGACCCAGCACGGCACGCCCGCCGGATAGTGATCGCGTTGGCTCACCTGGCTCCTCCTCTTTCAAGACTTTCTAGTTGGTAATTCCAACTATATGGTTGCTATGTCTGACTTGTCAAGTAAACTTCCGGACATGCCCACCAAGCGCAGCTACGGAGACCCGTGCGGCATTGCGCGCGCGCTCGACCTCGTCGGCGAGCGTTGGGCTCTGCTCGTGGTGCGTGAGCTGCTGCTCGGGCCAAAGCGGTTTACGGATCTGCGCGAGGGGCTCCCCCACCTCAGCGCCGACGTCCTCTCCCAGCGCCTGCGCGAGCTCGAGGCGGCGGGTGTCGTGCGGCGCGCCAAGCTCCCGCCGCCCGCGGGATCACGCGTGTACGAGCTGACCGACTGGGGAGGCGAGCTCGAACCGGTCGTGCTTGCGCTCGGACGCTGGGGCAGCCGTGCGCCGTTCCCCGCCGGCGACATGCCGCTCGGCGCTGATGCGCTGATGATCGCGCTCAAGACCGTGTTCGATCCCACTCGTTCCGACGGGCTTGAGACCGTCATCGAGATCGGGCTCGGCGACCACCGATTCCGAGCCGTGGTTGCCGACGGCCACCTCGAGATCGGCCGCGGCGACACGCATGACGCTGCAGCCACGATCCAAGGCGACCCCGCGTCGCTGGCCGCCGTCCTGTGGCATGGAGCTCCGCTCGCGCGCAGCGGCGTCGAGCTCAGCGGCGATCGCCGCGCAGTCGAGCGCTTCCTGCGCCTGTTCCCCGCGCCGCGCCCCGCTCAGGGCGAGTAGTCGACGGACTGAAACTCCCACACGTCGGCCAGCCAGGCGGGTACGAACTCGGCCAGCGTGCGGTCAAGCTCGGAGCCGACCATGCGATCGACCACCCACCACGACACGAGCGCGTCGGCGCCGGGCGCCGACTCCGGCCCCGGTGGATCGATGTAGATGCACCCGAGCAGCTCAGTCTCCTGCTCGTCAAGGATCGCGTAGTTGAAGGTCTCGTGGGCGGCGATCTCCTGCTCGTGGCGCAGAAGGTCGCGCTTGTCGGCCTCGTAGGTCATCGTCGCCGGCGGCCAGCCCCACGTCTCGCCGAACTTCTCCCACAGGGCCTCGCGCGAGCCCATCACCGCGGGGTAGTCGATGGCGACGTCGTCCTCGCGGATCGGTCGCAGGTGGTGGCCGGTCGCGAGCTCGACGCGCTCGGGGTGGATGAAGCCCTCGGGCAGCCAGGACATGCCGACAGATCCTAAGTGGTTGGCGCCGGGGAGCACTCGCGTCGGATCGGAGCATCTGCCCGCGCCGGACGCTACCTTCGCCCGCGATGGTTGGGACTCTGCACCTCGACGATCCAGAGCAGCAGTTCGCGGCCGTGCGGCTGTGCTCGGACCTGTCACCGCGCAAGCGCGAGTTCATGCGCGACAACGGCGGCTGGACCCTGTGCCTCCCCGACACGGGCCTGGCGCGACTCGAGTACCAGCTCGAGGTGCTCGATCGCGACGGCGACGCCCACGTCGTCTGCGACCCGGGCAACCCGCAGCGCGTTCCGGGCGTGTTCGGCGAGAAATCGGTGCTGCTGGCGCCGGAGTACCGCCCGCCGGCGTGGCTCGAGGAGCCCGCCGTCGCGGGCGAGTTCCACGAGACCGGCGTGCGCGTGCTCGGCCAGCGCCTCGAGCTCCGGATCTGGTCGCCGTGTGAAGGCGAGCTGCCGCTGCTCGTCGCTCACGACGGGCCGGAGTACGACGAGCTGTCGGCGTTGACCCGATACGCAGGCGCGATGATCGAGCGCGGCGCGCTGCCACCGTTTCGCGTCGCGCTGCTGCCGCCGGGCGACCGCAACGAGTGGTACTCGGCCTCGGCGCTGTATGGCCGCGCGCTGTCGTCGCGGCTGATCTTGGCGCTCCGCGAGACCCTCGCGGTCGCCGGCCTGCCCGCCGGGATCGGAGCGAGTCTCGGCGCGCTCGCGCTGCTGCAGGCACAGCGAACGTGGCCCGGCACGTTCGCCGGCCTGTTCCTACAGTCCGGGAGCTTCTTCGTGCCGCGCTATGACCGCCATGAGTCAGGTTTTCCACGCTACCGGCGAATCACCCGGTTCGTCGGCGGCGTTCTGCGCGCAGGCGCGGAGTCCGAGCAGATTCCAGTCGCGATGACCTGCGGCGCCGAGGAGGAGAACATCCACAACAACCGGCAGATGGCCGCGGCGCTCGCATCCCAGGGGTACCCGGTCGAGCTGCACGAGGTCGCCGACCTGCACAACTACATCGGCTGGCGCGACGCGTTCGATCCACATCTGACACGGCTGCTCGCGCGGCTCTGGTCGGCGCCGTGAACGGAGTCGCGGCATATGGCCACTACGGCCGCCCGCTGCTCGCGTTTCCCGCCGAGCGCGGCGACGCGGGCGAATTCGAGCGCCGCGGGATGGTCGGGGCGATCGGGGACCTACTCGCGGCCGGACGTGTGAAGCTGTACTGCGTGGACTCGTTTGACGGCGAGTCGTGGTCTAACCGCAGCATCCCGCTGGAGGAGCGCGCGCGCCGCCACCAGTTCTATGAGAACTGGATCCTGCACGAGGTCGTCCCGTTCATCCGCGAGGACTGCGCCGGGGGCGATGAGGTGCTCGTCTGCGGCTGCAGCCTCGGCGCCTACCACGCGGCGAACTTCGCGCTCAAGCACGCCGACCTGTTCCCGCTGGCGATCTGCATGTCGGGCAGCTATGACCCGTCGCACTGGGACAGCTGGGGCGAACGCGGTGATGGCTCGTACTTCAACAACCCGATGGACTACGTCGCCCAGCTCGACGGCGACCACCTCGAGTGGCTCCGCGCGCAGGTCAGCATCCTGCTCGTCTGCGGGCAGGGCCAGTGGGAGGACACGACCGGGGCGCTGGACTCAACGCGAGCGCTCGCGGGACTGCTGCAATCCAAGGGCATCCGGTGTGAGATGGACCTCTGGGGGTATGACATCGCACACGATTGGCCATCGTGGCGCGCGCAGCTCGCGCATCATCTACCGCGGTTCTGCTGATGACGGAAACCACACACCTGATCGGCCTGCTGCTCGGCACCGAGGAGGACTGGCCACGGGCGTTCGAAACGCTCGTCTCGCGCCTGGGCACGATCACCGACGCGTCGGGGCACCGCCACCGCATCGAGACCGAGCGGATCACGATGGAGCCGTTCGACCTGCGCGACCGGCCGCGCTACGAGCTGGTGATCGACCGTCTCGCGTACTGGTACTACCTCCCGCGCGAGTGGCTCAAGAAGGTCGCGCTGATGAACGACGTGTACCTGCTCAACAGCCCGTTCACGTTCCAATCGATGGAGAAGCACGCGGCCTACTGCGCGATGATCCGGCTTGGCCTGAAGGTGCCGCCGACGGTGCTGGTGCCGCACAAGGACCCGCCCGACAACAGCCGCTTTCAGTACACCTCGGCACGCTACAACCAGCCGTTTGACCTCGCCGCGATCGCCGAGAAGATCGGCTACCCGCTGTTCATGAAGCCCTACGACGGCGGGCAGTGGATCGGCGTAACCCGCATCCGCGACCGCGACGAGCTCGAGCGTGCCTACGACGACTCAGGCCGGCGGCTGATGCACCTCCAGGCGTCGGTCGAGGGCTTTGACGTGTTCGCGCGCTCGCTCTCGATCGGCCCCGAGACGATGATCATGAAGTTCCGCCCCGACCTGCCGATGCACGACCGCTACGCGGTCTCCCACGACTTTCTTTCGCCCGAGTTGGGCGAGGAGGTGCTGACGATCAGCCAGGTCGTCAACGCGTTCTTCCGCTGGGAGTTCAATTCGTGCGAGTGTCTCGTGCGCGGCGATCAGGTCCACCCGATCGACTACGCCAACGCGTCGCCCGACGTCGCGCTGACGAGCCTGCATTACTACTTCCCGCGCGCGATCAAGACGCTTCTGAAGTGGTGCACGTTCTGCGTGGTCAGCGGCCGCAGGCCAGAGCTCGACCTCGACACCCGCCACTACTTCGAGATCGGCGATCGCGAGGATCTCAGCTACGAGGAGAAGCTCGCCGCCTATCGCGCGCTGACCGACGAATACTTCGACGCCGACCGCTACCACGATTTCTGCGCCAGCCGCCTGGCGCACGTTGACGAGCTCGTGCTCGAATGGGTCGCCTCGGCCGACTTCGACCGGCTGCTGATCGACACGGTCCGCTCGACCTACCCGGCGCACGAGCAGGAGCGCTTCGCGGCGCACCTGCGCGGGCTAGTCGGGCAGTGGGTCCGCGAGCAGGGCGCCGCACCGGCCTGGGCCGGCTGATCAGTCCGTCGGCCAGTCGTGCACAGGCTCGTTTGAGTGCATGTGCTCGCGATAGCGCCGTGTCATCTGGCGCAGCGCGTCGCCCCGGTTCATTCCCTTGTCGTCGTAGAAGCGGTGGAACGTCTCGGCTTGCCACGAGGCGCCGTTTCGCAGGCTCACGCAGCGCCGCTCGATGATCCCCAGCAGGCGGTCGGCGTCGGCCGAGTCCAGACCGGCGCGGTTCAGGCCCTCGTGCGCCAGGGGCAGCAGGCGCCTGAGCACGAGCTCGGAGGCCGGCACCTCGCCGAGGCCCGGCCAGTAGACGCGTGCGTCGATCCCGTCGCGCGCGCCCGCGTGGAAATTCTCCTCTGCCGCCGAGAATGACATCTGCGACCACACCGGACGCTCGGCCTCGGCGATCACGCGCAGCAGGCCGTAGTAGAACGCGGCGTTGGCCATGATGTCGGCGACCGTCGGGCCGGCGGGCAGCACCCGGTTCTCGACGCGCAGGTGCGGCTGGTCGCGGACGACGTCGTAGATCGGACGGTTCCAGCGGTAGATCGTGCCGTTGTGAAGCCGCAGCTCACCGAGCTGCGGGACGTCGCCGCGCTCGAGCGTCTCGAGCGGGTCCTCGGCGTCGCAGACCGGCAGCAGCGCCGGGAAGAACTGGACGTTCTCCTCGAACAGGTCGAAGATCGACGTGATCCACCGCTCCCCGAACCACACCCGCGGGCGCACCCCCTGGATCTTGAGCTCCTCGGGCCGCGTGTCGGTCGCCTGCTCGAACAGCGCGATCCGCGTCTCGCGCCACAGCTCCTTGCCGCAGAAGAACGGCGAGTTCGCTGCGACCGCGACCTGGATCCCCGCGATCGCCTGTGCCGCGTTCCAGTAGGGGGCGAACGCCTCGGGCTCGACCTGCTGGTGCAGCTGCACGCTCGTGCAGGCGGCCTCGGGCGCGATCGTGTCGGCATGGGTCGCCAGCCGCTCGACGCCCGCGATCGTGATCTCGAGATCCTCACCGCGTGCGGCGAAGATCTGCTCGTTGAGCAGCGCGTAACGCGGGTTGGCGCTGAACGACTCGATGTGCAGGTGCTCAGGCCCGATCGTCGGCAGGATCCCGATCAGCACCATGTGCGCGCCGACCGTCCGGGCCCGCTCCTCGGCGTCGTTGAGGCTGCGGCGGGCGCCGCGCTCGAGCTCTGAGAGCACACCGGCCTCGAGCAGCTGCGGCGGGATGTTGATCTCGACGTTGAACTGGCCAAGCTCGGTCTGAAAGCTCGGATCGGCGATCGCCTCGAGCGCCGCGGCGTTGACCAGCGCCGGCTCGCCGGCGTCATCGGTGAGGTTGAGCTCGATCTCCAGGCCGAACGACCGCATCTCGGGATGGAACCGCGCCTCGGACAGCATTCGGGCGAACACGTCGAGGCAGGCCTTGACCTTTCGCCGGTAGCGCTGGCGGTCCTCGCGGCTGAATGTCTTGGCGGCGACCTGCTGTCCCATGCGCGAAGTATCCGGAAAGATCGCCTGCGGCGCAAAACGGACTCGCAATACTGCGGCGGTGCGACTTCTCGTCCTGGGTGATCGCGAGCCGAGTTACCTGACTCATCGGGAGATCGACGCTGCGCTGACGCTGCTTCCCGACGGCGTCGGCGCGGGCTGGGTCGCGACCGACAGCGAGCAAGCGCGCGAGCTGGCCGAGATCGACGCGGTCTGGCTGCTCCCCGGGACTCCCTACCGCGACGACGACGCCGCCTACGCGGCGATTCGCCACTGCGTAGGGACGGGCACGCCGTTCCTCGGCACCTGCGGCGGGTTTCAGTACGCGTGCGTCGAGCTCGCCCGGCTGCTCGCGAGCGTCGCGTCCGCCGCGCACGCCGAGAGCGATCCCGATGCTTCAGACGCCGTGGTGGTACCGCTGCAGTGCTCGCTGTACGGCGAGCGGCGCACAGTGACGCCGGTCGGCGGAACGCGCCTGGCAGGCATCTGCGGCGCCGAGCCGTTCGAGGGATTTCACTTCTGCGGCTACGGGCTGAGCCCACGGTTTGGGCCGATCCTCGAAGCGGCGGGCGTCGTGATCTCCGCCCACGCGCCGGATGCCGGCGTCGAGTCGATCGAGTTGCCCGACCACCCGTTCTTCATCGCGACCGCGTTTCAGCCGCAGGTCGGCAGCGGCGAGAGCGGAGTCCTGCACCCGTTGATCGAAGGGCTGCTTCAGGCGGCGTCCGGATAACCGGGGTGCGTCGTCGCCGGCACCATCTCGCTGGTGACCAGCCCGGTCTCCTCGGTGAGTTCGTCGACGGCCTCGAACGACCGCGTGATCTGCTCGGGCGTGTCGACGATGATCGTCACGACCGGAACGCGCCGGCGCAGCTGCAGCAGGCGGTCGCCGTGCGGCGGCTGGTCTCCCTGGAACCCCCAAACGCCGCGCACGCAGGTGACCCCCCGCGCGCCGCTCTCCCGCAGCCGGCGAACGAGCGCGACGTGTAGCGGACTGCCGCGGTACAGCGCGTCCTCCGACGCGTAGACCATCAGCTTCTGCCAGATCTCCAGACCGCGCACCTCGCGCGTCGCAAGCGGTGTCGGCGGCGAAAGCAGCGCACCGTCGCGCTTGCAGACCGTCACCCGTTCGACCGTCAGTAGCGGCCGGCGCAACAGGGCGCCGAGCTCAGGAAGTACGCGCGCGATCTGCTCCGCGGAGCCGACGGCGATGATCATCAGCGGCACGTCGGCATTGCGCGCAAAGAAGCGGGCTCGCCGTCGGACACCGTGGACCGTGCCGTCGACGCCGAGCAGCACGGTCGCACCGGCGATGCCGCGGCGATGCAGCAGCTCACACACCGCGACGAACGCCGGATAGCCGTAGACGCGCTCCTGCCGTCCGACGTAGATCGTCAGCTTGGTGGCGTCGTGCAGCTGCTGCAGTTGGGGAACTGGGTCGAGCTCGCCGGTGTGCATCTGCGCGCGTTCGAGCGTGACGAGCCCGTGGCGCTTGATCGAAACCACGTCGTCGAGCAGCTGCTCGATTCGCGCGCTTGTGTCGACGGCGACCGACACCAGGGGCAGGTCCTCAGAGAGCGTTAGCAGCCGGTCGGTACGAAGGTGGTGCTTGAGGCCAAAGCCTTCGACGCCGCGGAGCATCAGACTGACCTGCACCTCGGCGCGGCCGTACAGATCGAGCAGCGCGTCGCCGACGAACTGGCGATCGGTCCGATGACGCTCGCCGAAGTAGGTGGTGAGCTTCATGCAGTCGCCGTTCACAGATGCCTCCCGATCAGGCGCCCGATCGCTGCGGCCGCCAGCCCCACGGCGAGACTGATCAGCGCGTTCCCCCAGGCGCCGCGGACATCACCGTCCTCGGCGAGTCGCTGCGTCTCGAGCATCCAGGTCGAAAACGTCGTGTACGAGCCGATCGTCGCGGTTCCGACGAGCAGCATCCGCTCGCTGCTCAGCGCGAGCCCGGCCAGCAGCCCGAGCACGACCGCGCCGCTGAGATTGACGGCCAGCGTCCCGACCGGAAACCGGCGCCCGGCGCGCGCGGAGACGATGCCGTCGACGAAGAACCGCAGCAGCGCGCCGAAGCCGCCGAGCCCAGCCGCGCCGATCCACGTCAGCGCGCTCACGACACAGTCCTCACACGTCGCGCCAGGGATGTCCCGAGATGCAGGCACGCGTAGCCGAGCAACAAGCTTGCGGCCGCGTACGCGGCGGCCTGCCCGTAGCGATGCGCGTCGAGCATCACCAGCAGCTCGACCTGCATCGTCGAGAACGTCGTCAAGGCGCCGCAGAAGCCAGTTCCGAGCAGCGGGCGGCGGTAGGCCGACAGCGGCAGCCGCTCTTGCAGCCGGGTCACGAGGTAGCCCAGCAGGAACGCGCCGGCGATGTTGACGCCGAACGTGATCCACGGCCAGCCGGGCGCGCGCCCGGCGCCCGTCTGGACAAGCGCGACACGAAGCAGCGCGCCGAGCGCGCCGCCCGCAAAGATCGCCGTCAGCTCCCGCCAGTCCCTGCCTGGCATCGTCATCGCGACCTGCTCGCAATCGGCTGCAACCGAGTCACCTCCACCGCTTGTGGACTACGTCGGGTAGAGGCCATCAGCGACCGAAGTCGCGCTCGGAGCGAGCCTCATCGCTCGCGACCGAGGATAACGCTCAGGCGCTCGGTTCGCTCTCGTTCGAGGCCCGGAAGAACTCGATCAGCAACTGCGCCACCCGTTCGGGCTGATCGTGGTGGACCCAATGCGATGCGTCCGGAATCCGGACGACGCGGTCGAGGTTCGGGACGTCGGCGGGATCGGGCTCGGCCATCTCGACGCCCAGGTAGCGGTCGCGCTCGCCCCAGATCACGAGCGTTGGAGCGGTGATCTGGCGAATGCGGCTCTCGGCCTTGCTGGGCGTCTGGCGAAACACCGCCCGGTAGTAATTGATCATGGCGGTCGTCGCGCCCGGCTGTGACCACGCTTCGATGTAGCGCTCGATGTCGCCCTGTGTGAACGCGCCCGGGCGAGCGTCGTGCTCGAACCCGAAGCGAAATGCGCGCCAGTTGCGAGCGCGGACGAAACGCTCGGGAAGCCACGGCAGCTGGAAGAAGAAGATGTACCAGGACTTCCGCAGCTGCCGGAGGTGTCGAAGCTCCTGCAGGAACCGGCGCGGATGCGGCACGTTCAGGATCGCCAGTCGCTCCACCACCTCAGGGCGCAAGGACGCCGTCGCCCACGCGACGGCCGCACCCCAGTCGTGGCCGACCACGAACGCCCGCTCGGCGCCACGCTCGACGATCAGATCCCGCACGTCGGTCGACAGGTGGTCGATGTCGTAGTCCTTCACCGCCGGCGGGCGCGAGGACAGGTTGTAGCCGCGCATGTCGGGCGCGACCACGCGGAAGCCGGCGTCGGCGAGCATCGAGATCTGAAAGCGCCAGCTGAACCAGAACTCCGGGAACCCGTGCAGAAGGACGACGAGTGGACCCTCCCCCGCCTCGACGTAGTGAAGCCGCGACCCGGACAGGTCGGCGTAGCCGTGGCGCAGATCAGTGCTCTGGACGTCGGTCATCGCTCAGTCCCAGCATCCCCGGCGCCGATCGCCGTGTCAATCCTCGAGCGCGGCACGGATCGCCGCGGCGAAACCCGGCGCCGCCTCCAGCGGCGAGAAGTGCCCGGCGCCGGTAAGCGACTCGACGCTCACGCGGCCGAAGAACTCCGAGAGCCGGTCGCCCCACTCCGGGGGGAACAGCGGGTCGTGCTCGGGCCACAGCACGGTGGTCGGGGTGGCGATCCGCTGCTCGGGCGGCGGTGGGCGCTCGGCGAGGCTCGTCGCGACGGTCCCCGAGCCGGCGCGGTACCAGGCGATCGATGCGGTAAAGGCACCCGGCGCGCCGTACAGCTCTGCAAGGCGATCGAGCTCGGCGTCCTCGATCCGGAACGACGGGCCTGACCAATGCGCCCAGAAGTGCTCGAGGTACGCACGAACCGCGCGCTGGTCGCCGTCGACCAGCTGCTCGCTGAGCGGCAGTTGGTGAAACGCCTGGTACCAGAACTCGCGCTGCGCTCGCTCGCCCAGCACCCGGTCTCCAACACCGGGCAGCGGCGGCGCCACAACGATCGCTCGCACCGACTCCGGCGCCGCCCGCGCGAGCTGCTGGGCGACGCGGCTACCGACGTCGTAGCCGGCGATCACCGGGCGCTCGAGCCCGAGCTCCTCGATCAGGCCGAGCACGCTGTCGGCTTGTGCGGCGGCGGAGTAGCTGTCGCGCGGATCGCGCGCGTGCTTGTCTGATTCGCCGAACCCGCGAAGATCGGGTGCAACCACGTTGGTGCCGTTACCGAGCAGTTCCCGGACTGCCTTCCAGTCCCGATGGTCTCCGGGCCAGCCGTGCAGCAGCACCGCCGGCGGGCCGGATCCGCTGCGGTCGTATGCCAGACGAAAGCCGTCGACGGGCGCTGAGCGCAGCACGCTCGGTCAGGTGCCCTGGTCGGCCTCGATCGCGGCGATCGTCAGCGCCATGTAGTCGCTGTCAGACCCCTCCGCAAACGCCCACCCCGCGCCCGCGCCGGTCATCGCGAGGATCGTCCCGGTGTCGAGCTGCTCAGCCACCTCGGGCATCCGCATCGTCGAGACGAGCAGGTAGCGAGCCGGCGCCTGCGAAACGTTGCGCAGTCGATGCGCGCCCGCCGACCCGGTCGGGAAGCCGACGACCGCACCCTTGGACACCGTCCGCGTGCCGTCGGGGGTGCGCAGCTCGAGCTCGCCGTCGAGCACGATCAGCAGCTCTTCGTTGCCGTGATGCATGTGGTACGGCGTGGCCTGGCCGCCCGGGTCGAGCTCGTACAGCGAGCACCCGAGCTCGGCGCACCCGGCGTCCGGTCCCAGCCGGCTGCCACGCGCGGCCCCGAGGTCGCGCTCCCACGATTCGTTCTCAAATACGTTCTGGTCAGCTGACATGGCGGCATCATCCCAGCTGGACGCGTGGGCTCGCTACGGGGCCAGGCGCTCGAGCAGCCAGCTGCCGTCATCCTCGCGGCGGTAGCGCAGCCGGTCGTGCAGCCGATCGTCGCGGTGCTGCCAGAACTCGTAGCTCTCGGGAATCAGCCGAAAGCCTCCCCAGACCTCCGGGAGCGGCAGATCGACGCCCGCGTGCCTGGCCGCAAGCTCGGCGGCCCGTCGCTCGAGCCATCCACGATCGGGGATCTCGCGACTCTGGGGCGACGCAAGCGCGCTCAGCTGGCTGCCGCGCGGCCGGCTTCGCACGTACGCGGCCGACTCCTCGGGGCTGGTGCGCTCGACCGGTCCCTCGGCCCTGACCTGTCGTCCGAGCTGATTCCAGTGAAACAGCAGCGCCGCGCGTGGATTGGAGGCGAGCTCGCCGCCCTTCCGGCTCTCGTAGTTGGAGAAGAACACGAGCCCGTGCTCACCGTACTTCTTGACGAGCACCATCCGTACCGACGGCACGCCGTCGGGCGTCGCGGTCGCCAGCGCGGCGGCCTCGGGCTGGTGGATGCCAACGTGTACGGCCTGTTCGAACCACTCGGCGAACTGCGCGACGGGATCGGCGTCAGCGTTGTTCTCGCGCAGCTGCTGGGGATACGGCGGCACGCCGACATTATCGCCGCCGTTTCGGCGCCAGCAGCGCGCCGAGGTCGGCGACCGGGCCGAGGTGGGCGAGCTTGTCGGGGTTGACGATCGAGCTGATTCCGCGGATCTGGCCGTCGGCGATCTCGAATGCCCAGACGCCGATCAGCCGCTGTTCGCCGTCGAGCAGCAGCGCCCCCGGCTCGCCGTTGACCTCGACGATCCGCATCGAGGCGCCGGGAACTCGCGAGCCGAGCTTGAGCCAGTTGAGCAGCGTCTGCGCCACGCGGCTGCGGCCGTGGAGCGAGCGTGCAAGCGCCGGAACCTTGCCCCCACCATCGCCGGTCAGCACAACATCGTGAGCCAGCAACGCCTCAAGGCCGCCGAGGTCGCCCTCTTGGGCGGCCGCAAGGAACTTGCGGGCGAGCGCGTCGCGCTGTTCGCGCGAGGTCTGAAAGCGTGGGCGCCGGTCCTCGACGTGCTGGCGCGCGCGGCTTGCGAGCTGGCGGACGTTGTCCTCGCTCTTGCCGACGATCCGCGCGATCTCGTCGTAGCCATAGTCGAACACGTCGCGCAGCAGCAGCACTGCGCGCTGCTCGGGCGACAGGCTCTCGAGCAGCACGAGCATCGCGACCGATAGCGAGTCCGCCATCTCGGCATGGCGCACGGGGTCGTCGGCGGTGTCGGTGACGATCGGCTCGGGCAGCCACTCGCCGACGTAGCGCTCGCGGCGCGCACGTGCCGATCGCAGCTCGTCGATCGCCAACCGCGTTGTGACGGTCGCGACGAATGCGCGCGGCGACTCGATCTGTTCGCCTTCGTGGAGCAGCCGGTGGACCCTCAGCAGCGCCTCCTGGACTACATCCTCGGCCTCAGAGACGCTGCCGAGCATTCGGTAGGCGATCGCGAACGACACCGGACGCAGCTCGTCGAGCAGCTGCTCTTCACTCATGCGGCCGCGAATCCCTGCCGCCAGCTCGAGTGCCGCGGCGTCCAGCCGAGCTCCCGCTTGGCCTTGTCGTTGGAGGCGCCGCGAATCTCGGTCATCAGCACCGTGCCGGCCTCACCCGTCGCCAGCCTGCCGACGAACCGCGGCACCCGCCACGGCTTGCGGGCGCCGAGCTCGTGCGCCAGCGCCGGCAGCCAGTCCGCGACCGGCGCCGGCTCGTCGTCGACGACGTTGTAGATACCGCGCCCGCCGCGTTCCACGGCCGCGACCGTGGCGTCGGCCGCGTCGGCGATGTGGATGAACGACCACACGCCACCGCCGTCGCCGACGACCGGATACATGCGTTTGCGAACCATCTCGAACTGCTCGCCACCGGGGGAAAGCGACGTCCCGGGGCCGTAGAACGCTCCATAGCGAAGCACAACCCCCTCGGTCCACTCGGCCCCGAGGACGGCACGCTCGAGATGGCGGATCGCCTCGAGCGACTCGTGCATCTCGCGCGCCGGTGACGGGTCCAACGGGTCCTGCTCGCTCTTCACCGGCCCGCCGGTCCGGGCGTATGGCCACGCCGCGTAACTCTGCGCGACGAATCGTTTGACGCCGACCGCGCGGGCGGCCGATAGCAGGTGATCGGTGCCTACGGTCCGCAGGCGGTTGGTCGCTGCGAACGCGCGGTCGAAGTGGCGGGCGTCAAAGCTCGAGATCGCTGTCAGTTGGTGGACGATCACCTCAGGCTGCGCAGTCGCGACCACGTCGGCGACCTGGTCGGCATCGAGCGCGTCGGCGACCACCGGGGTGGCGCCGAGCTCGTAGATCGCGGCCTGCTTGGCCTCGCTGCGAGTCATCCCGGTGACCTCGTGACCCGCCTGCACGAGCCGTGGCACGAGCTGCTTGCCCATCGCGCCGGTTGCACCTGCGACAAAGATTTTCATGTCGGCTCCATTTCGTCGATTGCAATGGAGACGAGACAGCCCTTCCCTCTGTGACAGTTGTTATTCACGCAGTCGTCGTGGACGGCGCGATGGGCGCAGTCGCGAGCGCGGGTGGGGGCCGGTGGACTTGCGCGCGCGCTCGCGGCGCTCCTGGTCGCGCTCTCGCTCGTGTTCGCGCGCTCGCTCGCGGTCCTCGCTCAACCCGACCTCGAGGAACACGAGCAGCACGGCGCCGCCGAGCCCCAACGAGATCAGCACGAATGCCAGCAGCTGGCCGATCAGACCGGGCACGAACACCGCACACAGGGCTCCGGCGAGCGTGAGCACGCCAGCCGATCCGAACGACAGGATCCGCGAGCGCCGGGACATCGCCTACCGGACGTCAGTGAGGTTTGAGTGTGCGGTCCAGAAGCGCGAACAGCTCGGTGAAGTGCCGCTCGGTGGCGGCCTCATTGAACACCGCCGTGTCGGACATCGTGTAGCCGTGCATTGCGCCCTCGTACAGGTCCGAGCGATGCGTGACGCCGGCGTCCGCGAGCGCCTCGTCGAGCGTGGCGATCTGCTCCGGGGTCATGTTCGCGTCCTGATCGGCGTGCCCGAAGTACACGTCGGCTTGCAGCTTGCCGGCCGTCTTGTGCGGGCTGTCTGGAGCATCGGTCGCTAGCCCGCCGCCGTGAAAGCCGCCGAGCGCGGCCACTCGGTCGGGCTGCGAGGCCGCGATCCGCCAACCGACGCGTGCACCCATGCAATAGCCGGTGATCCCGACCGGACCCGGTGCCTGCGCCGCGAGAAACTCGAGATATGCCTGACCGTCGGATGCCGAGGCTTCGGGGGTCAGCTGTTCAAGCAGGGGGCGCACCTTCTTCATGAACGCGCCGCGGCTCTCATCGTCGGTGAAATCGGGCACCGGCAGGACCGGCGCCCGGCCCCCGCGATACAGAGCGTTGGGCGCGAGCACGACGAAGCCCTGCTCGGCGATCCGGTCAGCCATCTCTTCGATCCGGGGGCGCAGCCCGAGCGCATCGATCACGAACAGCACGGCCGGGTGCTCATCGTCTCCGTCGGGGCGCGTGAGATACGCGTCGGCCGTTCCGTCGGGCGTCTTTATGTCAACCATTGTCTTCTGCATTGGCAGGAGGATGGCAGGTGTCAGAACAGCTTGCCGACGCCGTGGACGACAGCGCTGCCGACGATGATCTCGAGCAGCACGCCGCCAACACCGACCGCCACGCCGACGATCACGACGAGGATGTCCTCGAGCAGGACGCCGAGTGACAGCAGCACCACCCCGAGCGACGGCAACGTGTCAAGCCCGGTGAATGGCGGCGCAAAGAACGCACCGGCGGTGCCGCCGATCACCAGCAGCCCGAACACGATGTTGCTGAGGCGATGCTCGAACAGGAAGGTGAGGCGCGGCCGCGACAGCCGCTCGAGCCTGCGGATCAGCTTCATCAGCCCGCCGATGAAACGCTGCTGCTTGGGGCCTGCGAGCTCGAGCGAGCACCATCGCTTCGGCAGCCAGATCTCCTCTCGCCCGGCGATCAGCTGTAGCGCCAGCAGCGCCGCGATGATCTCGAACACATGCGTCGCGCCACCGGTCGGCAACGGCAGCGCCGACACACCGAGCAGCAGCACGAACAGGATCGCGAAGCTCTTCTCCCCGAACACGTCGACCAGGCTCCCGAGCGTCTTGTCGCCCTCACTGCCGAGCCACGCCTGCAGCTCATCGCTGACCTTGGTGCGTGTTTCCATGACGCCACGATAGAGAGCCGGCGCCGGCGTCATATCTTCTTTTAGAGACGCTTGATGTGATCCCAAGGAGGTTCAGATGCCACGCGCAGTCAGATTCGACCACTACGGCGGGATCGACGTGCTCGACGTCGTCGACGTCGAGCCGCCGGTTCCCGCACCCGGCCAGGTGCTCGTCAGGGTCAAGGCAGCGGGGATCAATCCGGGCGAGGCGAAGATCCGCGAGGGCCTGCTCCACGACCTTTGGCCGGCGACGTTTCCCTCAGGCCAGGGAAGCGACCTCGCCGGCGTGATCGAGTCGCTCGGCGAGGGCGTCGACGCGTTCGAGGTCGGCGACGAGGTGATCGGGTTCACCGACGACCGCGCAAGCCAGGCGGAGCTCGTCGCCGTCGACGCCGGTCATCTCACGCGGCGCCCGCCGAACGTCCCCTGGCAGGTGGCGGGTGCGCTGTTCGTCGTCGGAACAACCGCATACGCGACCGTACGAGCCGTGTCGGCGGGCTCGGGTGACACGGTCGTCGTCGCGGGCGCTGCAGGCGGCGTCGGCTCGCTCGCGGTGCAGCTCGCCAAGCACAAGGGCGCGACCGTGATCGGGCTCGCTTCTGAACCCAACCACGCGTGGTTGAAGGAGCTCGGGACGATCCCGGTCACCTACGGCGACGGCGTCGCCGAGCGGATTCGCGACGCTGCCGGCGGCGACGTCGATGCGTTCATCGACACGGTCGGCGGCGACTACGTGCAGCTCGCGCTCGATCTCGGCGTCCAACCGGATCGGATCGACACGATCGCCGACCCCCGGGCGGGCCAGAAGTACGGGGTCAAGACGGAGGGAACCTCTGCGGCGGCGACCGCCGAGGTGCTCGCCGAGCTCGCCGCGATGATCGACCAGGGGAAGCTCGAGGTCCCGATCGCGGCCGTGTATCCACTCGACCGGGTGCGCGAGGCGTTTGCCGAGCTCGAGCAGGGCCACACGCGCGGCAAGATCGTGCTCGAGCCGTGACCACGGTCACGACCCTTCCTAGCCAGCGGTCTCCAGGAGCTGCTTGAGACGGCCGTAGGCGCGAGTGATGTTGCGTGCGACGATCGCGCGTAGCAACGGCTCGGCGACTCGGTAGAACCCGCCCGCGTCGCCGCTGGCGATCTCGCGCACCCGCGACCTGCTGTCGCTCAGCGGCTCGATCTGCCGCGTGATCTCGATCGGGAACGACGACCCCGGCAGCGACGAGATCGTGATCGAGCGCCCCGGATCCAGCGCCGTCACCTCAAAGCTCGTGCGGACCTCCTTGCCCAGGAACCGCGCCACCTGCTCGTAGCGCGAGCCGACGGCGATCGGTGGCTCGCTGGTCCAGCGGGCGGACTGCATGTTCGAGAGCCACTCGGGGTTGTGCTCGGCGTTCTCCATGTACTCCCACACGACCTCCGGAGGACGATCGATCTCGAGCTCGACGACGACCGGCTTCACGGCGGCGTCCCCGTCGGCGGATACTCGGCCGGCTCGTGCCCTGCGGTTGCCGCCACAAGACGCTCGAGGAACGTTGTCCAGCCCTCGTCGTGGATCGGGCGCAGGTCGCCGGGCAGGCGCGAGTGCCTGAGCCGAACGCGGGTGCCGTCGCCCGCGGGCGCCAGCTCGACCGACACGAGCGACGCGCCCGGCGGCAGCCTCCACCCCGGATCGGTCCAGCCCCAGGTGAACGACACGAACGTCGGCCGTCGGACCTCGACGTACTCGCCCTCGCAGAACTGGCCCGGCTGGACCTCGAACCGAAACGCGCCGCCGGCGACCGGGTCAAGCGATGCCGACAGGCCGATCCAGCGGACCAGTCGCGCGGGGTCGATGAAGAAATCGAACACCTCGTCTGGTGCCAGCTCAACCCGGACCTCGTGAACCACCGCGCCGTCGGAGTCGATCACCGCGACGCCCGGATCTCGTCTTCGAGCACCGCCAGGCGACCGTTCCAGAACTCGTCGAGGAACGCTCGCAGCTGCGCGAGCCCTTCTCGTCGCGTGCGGTACAGGCGCCGGTTGCCGTCGGCACGGACATCGACCAGGCCCGCTTCTCGCAGCACCTTCAGGTGCTGCGACGCCGCCGGCTTGCTCCAGCCGCATTCGCGGGCGAGCGCGCCCGACGTGAGCTCCTCGTGCGTCAGCGCCTCGAGCACGCGCCTGCGCCCCGGATGCGCGAAGGCCCGCAGCGCGGTGTCAGAATCGGCCACGAACGCTATTTAAGCAAATACGCAATCAGGTCATACACTGACCGGCGCCGCTGGCTGCGCCACACCGATCATCGAATCGCGCGTGATCAACGCTGCGAGCTCGTCCTCGCCGAGGTCCTCGGTGCCGGCGGGACGAAGCGGGATCACGAGATAGCGGATGTCCGCGGTCGAGTCCAGCACGCGCAGCTCCGTCCCAGGGCCGAGCTCGAGCCCGAACTCGGTCAGCACCCCGCGCGGGTCTGAGACCGCGCGCGAGCGGTAGGCGAGGCTCTTGTACCAGGCGGGCGGCGGCCCGAGCAGGCCGCGCGGGTAGCACGAGCAGAGCGTGCAGACGACCATGTGGTGGACGCTCTCGGTGTTCTCGAGCGCGACCACGACCGGCGAGGGCCCCGGGTCCGCACCCAGCTCCAGCGCAGCGGCGCGCGCGTCGGCGAGCAGTCGCCGCTTGAACTGCGGATCGAGCCAGGCGCGCGCGACCAGCCGCGCGCCGTCGCCGGGCGTGCGCGACACCAGCCAGTCGATCCCCCAGCGCACGTCCTCGGGGCTGATCGCGCCCTTGTCGACGAGCAGCTGCTCGAGCGCACGCGCCCGCGCCGCGGCGGCGGGCTCGCCCTCGTCGGTGATCGCGGCGTGGTCGTGGTCGTGGTCGTGGTCGCTCATTGCTGCTCCTCCAGCCAGTGCTCGAATACGTCTACGTAGACCCGGTCGTCGACTGAGACAGGCGCATCTGGCCACAGATCGCGCGCCGCGAAACTGACCAGATACAACGGCACCTTCGGCAGCCCGTCGTCGCCATAGGACCGGGTCTCTGGGTTCTTGAAGGACGCGTGCAGCCGCTCGATCCGGCCGGTCTTGCCCTTCACGTACGCCGGCGTGCGGTGGTGGCCCTCGTGCGCGCGCGCCGCAACCTTGACCGGCTGGCCGACCTCGTAGCTCACGAACCTAGTCTCGCGTCGAGCTCGCCGGCTTCGATCACGCCCTTCTCGGTCAGGATCGCCTCGATCGAGTACAGCCAGCGCTCGTAGTAGGAGGCGCGCTCGTAGCGCTCGGCGGGCATGCTCTCGACCCCGCGGCGCAGCTCGTCGACGTTCATCAGGCCGGCGCGAGCGAGCGCGCTGAGGAGCGCGTCGGTCAGGACCTCCCAGTCGTCGAGCACGTGCTCGGTGCGGTCGATCCTCGCGTCTGTCGGCAGTCCGCCGCGGTCATGCACACCCCGATCCACGGTGACCCCGGATGCTAGCGACGCGGCGACAGGTCCATGTCGTCGCTGTCGAAGGTCACCCCGACCGGCTCGAGCACGACGCGTCGCGGCCCTTCCCGGACTGAACCGGCCACGCGCGCTGTCAAGCCGAGCCCGCTGGCAAGCGTGACGACCCGCTCGCCCTCGCCCTGCCGGCAATAGACCGCAAATCCACAGCCCATGTTGAACGTCGAGTACGCCGCGCTCGGCGACATGTCCGCCTGCTCGGCAAGGAACGACAGCACCTCGGGAACCTCGGGCAGGCTGGTGATCTCATACGTCAGCTCGCGGCGCGGGCGCATCAGCTTCAGCAGCCCATGACCGGTGATGTGGCTCAGGTAGTGGACCTCGACGCTCTCTGACGACAGGGCCTTGACGAGTCCGACGTAGATCGCGGTGCGATCGAGCAGCGCCTCGCCGAACGTCCGGCCGCTCGGCAGCTTCGTCGCGTACGCGTCGGGCAGGCGCCCGGCGATCATCCGGGCAAGCGACGAACCGTTGGCGTGCAGGCCGTTTGAGTCGACGATCACGATCTCATCGCCGGGTGCCAGTCCGGCGCCGAGGATCGCCGGCCGGCGATCGGGAACGAGACCGACGGCGCTGCCTGCAAGCTCGATGTCGGGGCCATGGACGAGCTCAGGCAGCGATGGGGACTCCCCTCCTCCCCACGCCGCGCCCGCGTCCTCGCACGCCTCGCGCCAGCCGGCGAGCAGCGCGGCGTGGCGGTCCGCTCGCCCGTACCAGTCAGACGATCCGGTCGCGAAATAGGCGTTGACGACCAGCGGCAGCGCGCCGACGCAGCAGAGGTCGTTGACGATCGCCGCAACGGTGTCGTAGGCGACGGCGCCGAACGCTCCGACGCCGAGCTGCTCCTCGACCTGCCGCGCGATGATCGATTTCGTTCCCAGCCCCTCGACGACGAACGCAAACGCCTGACCGTCGAGCTCGAACACGAACGCCGGCTCGCCCCGGGACTCGTCGACGGCGGCGGCGCCGTGGGCGCTGAGCAGCCCGGAGGTCGCGAGCGCCTCGGTCAGCGCGTTGCGCTTGCCGGCGTCGAGCGCCTCGTAGTCGACTCCCGCCGAGCTGTACGCGGAGCGCGTCTGCTCAGGCGGTCGCTCGCTCACCGGCCCGAGGATAACGTCCGGGTTGGCGGCTGCCGGAATCGGTAAGCATCGTCCCATGTCCAGTGTGCGCACAACGCTGGCGACGGGAGTCGATGCGGTTGTCGGGGATGGGATCGAGGCTGCCGTGCGCGCCAAGCACAAATGGCGGCTTCACCGTCTCGGGTCCGCGCGTGCGCTCGATCCGCCGGACGACGGGATCTGGGCGGCCGGCGATCCTCCGCCCCGCGAGGGCTGTCAGCTCGAGGTGCTGATCGACGGCGCCGAGCTGTTTCCGGTGATCGCCGAGGCGATCGAAGGTGCCCGCGAGTCGATCTTCGTGACCGGCTGGCACGTCGCCCCGCATTTCGACCTCCGCCGGCGCGACGGGGCCGGCGCGATCGGCGCGCTGCTCGCGCACGCGGCCGAGCGCGTCGACGTCCGGGTGATGGTCTGGGCCGGGGCGCCGGTGCCGCTGTTTCACCCGACCCGCAGCGAGGTTCGCGAAACCATCGAGCAGCTCACGCGCCGGACGCAGATTCGCTGCGAGAGCGATCCGCGCGAGCACCCGTTCCACTGCCACCACGAGAAAACGCTGATCATCGACGGCGAGCTTGCGTTCGTCGGCGGGATCGACATGACCGACTTTGGCGGCGACCGGTTCGACACCTCCGAACATCCGGCCCGGCGGCAGCTCGGCTGGCACGACGTCGGCACGCGCCTGCGGGGACCCGCGGTGATCGACGTTCACGAACACTTCGCGCTGCGCTGGCGCGAGCTCACCGGCGAGCAGCTCGAGCGGCCGGCGATGCCCGGGCCAGCCGGCGACAGCACCGTCCAGGTCGTGCGAACCGTGTCCGAGGGGATGTATGACGCCGTCCCCAAGGGCGAGTTCCGGATCCTCGAGAGCTACGTGCGGGCATTGCGAGGCGCGCAGCGGTTCATTTACCTCGAGAACCAGTTTCTGTGGTCGCCGGAGATCGTCGCCCTGCTCGCCGACAAGCTGCGCCGGCCGCCGAGCGACGACTTCCGGATCGTGATTGTCCTGCCGGCCAAGGCCAACAACGGGCAGGACGACACGCGCGGCCAGCTGTCGGTGCTCGCGGCGGCCGATGACGGCAACGATCGCTTCCTCGCGGCGACGATCCGCTCGCGCACCCGCGAGCGCGACGACCGCCTCTACGTTCACGCCAAGGTCGGGATCGTCGACGACCGCTGGCTGACCGTCGGCTCAGCGAACCTCAACGCCCATTCGCTCCTCAACGACACCGAGATGAACGTCGTCACCGACAGTCTCGACCTCGCGCGCGAAACCCGGCTGCGGCTGTGGGCCGAGCACCTCGAGGTCGACGCGTCGGCGATCGCCGGCGATGACCCGGCGACCGTGATCGACCAGCGCTGGCGGCCGATCGCCGCCGAGCAGCTGCAGCGGATGCACGCCGGCGAGCCCGTCACGCATCGGCTGGTCGCGCTGCCGGGAGTGTCGAAGCGCTCTCGCCGGCTGCTCGGCCCATTGTCGGGCCTGGTCGACGACGGCTGAGTATCGTCCGTCCTTGTGCGGCCCCGCGTAGATACGCTCGCATTCGAGCCGCCTCGGGCGGCGCCTGGCTTCGTCCTCGTCGCCTCGCGCAGCTCTGCTGCGCGTCGCCGACTGCGTCCTCGCCATGCATCCGCCCGCGACGTCTCTCGGTGCGACCGCATCTACGCGGAGCCGCACTAGTGCTCGTTGCCGTGACCGACCACGCGGCCGAGCGTTTTCGCCAGCGCGTGCGCGGGACGCTCGACCCAAAGACGGAGATCGCATCGCGCGTCGTGCGCGCACGCGATGCCGGGCGCGTCGAGGACGGCGCGCGCGGGACCGTGCTGATCCGCGACCTCGAGCGGCGTGACCTCGTGTACGTCTGCCGTCCGGAGGGCGAGGAGCTCGTGGTCGTGACCCTGTGGGAGGAGGGCGACGATGCTGCCGTGCCCAAGCGATTCACCGACGCGCTGCGCCGCGATGACCACCGGGTCGTCTGACGATGGCCGCTAGCGCCGATGTCGCCGTGATCGGTGCCGGGGTCGTCGGCCTCTCCACCGCGTTGGCGCTGAGCGGCCAGGGCGCGTCGGTGACGATCTACGAGCGCGGTGTTCCCGGCAACGGCCAGTCGGGCGGCGAGTCGCGGATCTTTCGCCACGCGCACGACGACCGCCGGATGGTCGCGCTGGCGTGCGAGTCTCGCGCCGTCTGGCGCGAATGGGAGGAGCGCTTCGGCCAGGAGCTGCTCTCACGCGACGGCGTCGTCGCGATCGGCCCGACCGTCGAGCGCCGGTTGGCGGTGTTGCTCGACGCCGGCGGCGTGCGGGTCGGCCGGATCTCCAGCGACGAGCTGTCGCAGGCGCTACCGGTGCTGGCACCTTGGGACGGGCCGGCGATGCTCGACGAGGACGGGGGCGTGATCCGCGCCCGCGCGACGATCGAGTCGCTCCTGCGCGAGCTGTCGGGCTCGCTGGTCGCCGAGGAGGTGATGTCGATGCGGATCACTGCGCGGGGCTCGGTTGAGGTCAGGACGGGCGGCGCGATCGCCGAGCACGACCGCGCCGTGCTGTGCGCCGGGCGCGGCAACGTGGCGCTGGCTCGAACCGCGGGCGTGCCGCTGCCGGTCCGGCAGGCCGCGCACGTTCGGCTCACCTACCGGCTGGCGTCGGCGCCGCCGGCCCGGCTGCCGTGCCTGCTGGACGGCAGCGGCGCGTTCGGCGACGTCGCGTATGGCGACCCGCTGCCGGGCAACGCTGCGTACGCGGTCGGGATCGGCGAGGCCGCGGTCCACGAGGACGGCAGCCTGATCGACCCCGCCGCGCTCGCCGATGCGACCGAGCGCACGACCGCCTACGTGCAGCGCGCGCTCCCGGGCTTGGTGCCCAACCAGGTCGAGGCCCGCCACTGCTGGGTGACCGAGCTGCCGTGGAATCCCGACGGGGTCGCTGTCTGGGAGGCAGGCGGCCTGCTGATCGTCGCCGGCAACAACCTGTTCAAGCACGCGCCGTTGCTTGGAAGGCGCGTCGCGGGGGCCGTGCTCGGCGATGGCGTGCCGGCGAATCTGCGGCCGCAAGCCAAGCTCGGGGCCGAGCGGTACGGGCCGGACTAGCCGCTGCCGGCGAGCAGCCCGTCGACCTCGGCCGCGGTCGGGAGCGACGGCTGTGCCCCCGGGCGCGAGGCAGCGAACGCGCCGGCGGCGCAGGCACGTGCCAGCGCATTCGGACGCTCGCGGCCCTCGAGCAGCGAGACGACGAGCGCAGCGCAGAACGCGTCGCCCGCGGCGGTGCCGTCGACCGCCGTGACCGGCGGGGGCGTGGCGCGGGCGACCTCGTGGCCTCCGTCTAGAAGCACCGCGCCCTCCGCGCCGAGCGTCAGCGCGACCAGTCCGTCATACGCGCCGACGGTGTCGTACTCGTAGCGGTTGACGACGAGCAGGTCGGGCTCGTGCTCGAGCCTGCCCCGCGCGGGCGCGGCGTTCAGGCAGAAGAACGGCGCCTCCTGAGCAGCGGCCGCTATCACCTCCCGCTGGATCTCCTGTTGGCAGATCACCGCATCGGCCTCGCCGACCGTGACATCGCCGGCCGTCAACATGCGGTTTGCGCCCGGCGCGACAACGATCACGTTCTCGCCCTGATTGTCGACGAAGATGAACGCGACACCGCCCTCCTGCGCGCCGCGCACGACGCCGCTCGTGTCGACGCCCTCGCGCTCGAGCGAGCGCAGGGTGAGCTCGTCGGGACCGATCCGTCCGATGAACCGGACTGCCGCGCCAAGCCGCGCCGCGGCGACCGCCTGGTTCGCGCCCTTGCCGCCGGGGATCCGCTCGAACACGGCGTCCGTGACGGTTTCGCCCGGGCGTGGCAGCCGCTCACAGCGAGCGACGTAATCGACGTTAATCGAGCCGACGACCGTGATTCGAGGGGCGGGCGACACCCCGGTGGATGCTAAGCGGCCCGGGCGACGAACGTGTTGTCTGCGATCCAGTCGGTGAACGCGTCGGGTGCCAGCGGGCGGCTGAGGTGATAACCCTGGGCGAGGTCGCAACCCAAGGTGGCAAGACGCTTGAGCGTCAGTTCGTCCTCGACGCCCTCGGCGATCACCTTCAGGCCGAGGTCGTGTCCGAGGTTGATCGTCGAACGCACGATGATCAGGTCGCTCTCGTCCTGCATCATCGGCGAGACGAACGAGCGGTCGATCTTCAGCTCATCGATCGGGAGCCGCTTCAGGTTGGAGAGGGAGCTGTAGCCGGTGCCGAAGTCGTCCACCGACAGGTGCACGCCTAGGTCGCTTAGTCGGCCGACGATCTGAAGCGCGCGCTCGGGGTCAGACATGATCATGCTCTCGGTGATCTCCAGCTGCAGCCGGTCGGCGGGCAGGTGGTAGGTGTCAAGCAGGTCGGAGATCTGGAGCGGCAGGCTGGGGTCGAGCAGGTTGCGGACCGAGAGGTTGACCGCAACCGATAGGTCCTGGCCGTTGGCGCGCCACTGCGAGCATTGGGCGATCGAGCGCTCGAGCACGTGCCGCGTCAGCGGCCCGATCAGCCCGGTCTGCTCGACTGCGTCGATGAACGCGCCCGGCGGCAAGAGGCCGTGCTCGGGGTGCTCCCAGCGCACCAGGCCCTCGGCGCCACGGACCTCGCCGGCGCGGACATCGACGATCGGCTGGTAGTAGACGACCAGCTCGTCGCGTTCGAGCGCGCGCTGGAAATCGCTCAACAGGCTGAGCCGCTGGCGCGAGTCGCGATCCAGACCGCTCGCGTACAGCTCGACGCCGCCATTGGCGTCCTTGGCCGTATACATCGCCATGTCAGCGCGGCGCAGCAGCGTGTGCGGGTCGTCGCCGTCGATCGGGAAGCGCGCGATTCCGACGCTGGCGCCGATCTGGAGCGTCATCTGCTCGACCACGAACGGCTCCTGCACCGCCGCGATCATCTCGCGCGCGATCCGCTGAAGCTCCTCCGTGTCATCAGTACGCACGGCCGGCAGCACCGCAAACTCATCCCCACCCATGCGCGCCACGAGCCCATCAGGCCCGACGCTCTCGACCAGCCGCGGTCCGAGCTCTCGCAGCATCTGGTCGCCGTAGTGGTGGCCGAGCGTGTCGTTGATCTCTTTGAAGCGGTCGAGGTCGATCAGCATCACGGCAAACGACTCGCCGGCTCGCCCGGCCGTGTCGAGCTGATCCTCGAGCTCGGTGCGGAACCGCTCCCGGTTGGCGAGCCCGGTGAGCTCGTCGGTGTTGGCGGCGCGCTGGAGTTCCTTGCCGCGCCGCTCCGACGTCAGGAGCTCACCGACGAGGTACTGGAACAGGATGATCATCACGCCGACGACCGTGATGCCGACGGTGCCGGTCTCGACGGCGACGTAGACGGAGACCATCGTGAGGACGCCGGAGAAAAGGTGGGCCGAGAGGAGCGGGAGGAGGGCTTCGCGGGCCATCTGGATCAGCGACTTACGACCCAGGTAGGCGAAGTAGCCGGCAATGCCGAGGAAGTTCAGGACCAGCGACAGAAGAAACGCCGCGAATGCGACCAGGTAGTACCCCGGATCATGCGACCCCACGTTGGTCAGGCCGATCAGGCCGTGAAAGAAGAAGCCGGTGATCAGCAGGAACCAGGCGAACACCGCAGCGTCGTTGCGCAGAATGTGAGCAGCTCCGCGGGACGGCCGGCATACCCAGCTGACGAGCAGCGTCAACAACGCGATCATCGCGGCCGGGCCGCCACCGAGGAGCACGATCGCCAGCATCAGCCCAAGCGACGTGCCTGAGACCTTGAGCTTCGAACCGCTGTCGACAGCGGTGATGTCGCTGACCACGGTGAAGACGGTGATGACCGACAGCGGGAGAAGGCTCCAGCGCATCGAGTGCGCGGTCAGCCCGACGACGGCGAGCGCCGCCGTGATGGCGAGTCCGTGGACGAGCGCGTCCGCGCGTCCGGGCTGGCGGGGTTCGAGGCCGAGAGAGGTGGCTGTATCGGGAGCCATCGCCCGGTTTCATCGGCTTCTAGAACCGTTTACTTCAAGGATGTCCAGGGATTTTGGACGCTGCTCAAGTCGTTGCGGGAAAACTCCGATACCCACCCCGAGCAGAAAAAGAAACGGGGAGGTCCGCTGGAACGAACCTCCCCGGCACGGCGAATCAGCTGCCCTTGTAGTACACGAAAGCTCCCTTTTCGCGCTTGCGCGATCGGTGGACGACGTACTGGTATCCGAAACGACTTTTGGGCCCCTCAGAGCACTCTCTAGACAGAGCTCTGTCTCCGGCTGGCCGCTACAAACTGGCCTCCCTGGCCCCGC
>DASXDD010000109.1:0-12496 GCA_036490775.1 Solirubrobacteraceae bacterium
ACACGAAAGCTCCCTTTTCGCGCTTGCGCGATCGGTGGACGACGTACTGGTATCCGAAACGACTTTTGGGCCCCTCAGAGCACTCTCTAGACAGAGCTCTGTCTCCGGCTGGCCGCTACAAACTGGCCTCCCTGGCCCCGCTGCAAAAGGTAGCAGTGCTTTTGCCTTTTGCCACCTGGACATTCGTCCAGTCGATGGCGGTTGACTAAAGAGACCGTCGCCCCACTAACGGGCGGGTCCCGCATAGAACTTTCGCGGGTCGCTGATCCGGTTAAGCAGCGGCCGCGGCGGCGTAGCGACGGGCAGACACGTTCGCCTGGGCCGCGTACTCTCGCCGGCCACTCATGCTGCCCCTCCGGCCGGCCAGCTCGGGCCGGCCCGCTCGGCCGGCCCGAGCGATCAGCCTGCACAACGTGACACGCGTCTCCGGAACGCCCGAGGTGCGTCGCATTGGCCCTGATATGCGTGGTCAACGTGACCCGGGTCGGCCCCGAGTCGCACGGTTGTCACGTTATGCAGGTCGCCAGCACTCAGGTCCGACCAATCGGAGCCTGCCGGGCCCCCCAGCCCGGCAAACCCCGATTCCCCCCAAGTCCAACCAGCCCCCTGAGTCCCCCAACGAGCCCTACGGCGGAAACCGGAGGGCCCGCTGCCACGAACCCCCCGGTTTCGCTTATTAACCAGCCATGTACGACACGGCAACATCCCCTCTTCTCACATGAAGAGAGTGGCTTCAGGCGCGCCCCCGCAGCACATCCGTGTGCTGCTTACTCGCCTGCCGCCTGCCGTAGCTGGTGGCCCCGATTCGACAGAGTAGGCAGCCGGCACTGCGCCGTCTACTGGATATCCGTTTAGTAGCCAGGTGCAGGGCTAAAGTGGCATCGGTCAGGCGTTTACTAAAGCGTCCAGACGAGCGTCCAGATCGCTAACGCCCCGGCCCGCCCACCACCTGCAGCGCCTCGGTGTGAAGCGCGCCGTTGCTCGCCAGCGCCTCGCGCGCATCGAACCTCGACCGCCCGCTGTAGTCGGTGAATCGGCCTCCGGCCTCGTCGACGATCAGCAGGTAGGGAGCATAGTCCCAGGCGAACCCGTCAAGACCGACGGCGACGTCGAGTTCGCCGGCCGCCAGCGCCAGGAACGTGTCCCCCTGGTACGGACGGACGTGGCCGCACAGCGGTGCCAACCGGGCGAGCGGGTGGTCGGTGTCGCCGCTGGCCAGGACGTGATGCCAGTTATCCGACACGGTCGCCTCCGCAAGCGTCCCGACCGCCGACGCAAACATCCGGCGCCCATCGTGAAACGCGCCCTCGCCGAGCACGGCCCACCAGCGGCTGGACTCCGACGGCCCGTCGACGACCGCGACCACGGGCCGGTCGGTGTACACGAGCGCGATCAGCACCTTCCAGTCCTCGCCGCCGTCGACGTAACTCTGGGTGCCGTCGATCGGGTCCAGGTACCAGCGCCAGTCAGACTCGCCGCTGGAGCCGAATTCCTCCCCGGTGATTGCGTGGCTCGGGCGCTCGGCGGCGAGCCGGTCGCGCAGCGCGCGCTCGATCGCCTGGTCGGCGTCGCTGACCGGGCTGCCGTCGGGCTTGCGCTCTACCTCAAGGTCACTCGCCCGAAACCGGTCGATCGCCATGCCGCGGGCGATGTCGGCGAGCTCCATCGCAAGCTCGAGATCCTTGGCCATCACGGCAGCCTATGACAGCTCGTCGCGTAAGGTTCAGCGCCACGGTGCCCCCCGGCACCGGCCGGTCTTCAGGAGGAATTCATGGACTTGACTTTCAATGAGCCCGAGCTCGCGTTTCGCGACGAGCTGCGGGCATGGCTCGACGACCACCACCCCGGCGCCGAGCCCGACGGCGACGGCGACGCGCACTACGCATGGCGGCGCGACTTCCAGCGGCGGCTGGCCGACGACGGCTGGGCCGCGGTGCACTGGCCGCGCGAGTACGGCGGTCGCGGCGCGACCCTGACGCAGTCGGCGATCTTCTTCGAGGAGCTCGGGCGCGCCAACGCGCCGCTGATGGCCAACGTGCTCGGGCTGCTGCTCGCCGGCCCGACGATCATGGCCTGGGGCACGCAGGAGCAGAAGGACCGCTACCTCGCCCCGATCCTCACCGGCGAGGAGATCTGGTGCCAGGGCTTCTCCGAGCCCGACGCCGGCTCTGATCTCGCGGGTCTGAAGACGCGCGCCGTTAAGAACGGCGATACGTGGACCGTCAGCGGCCAGAAAGTCTGGACGAGCGGGGCTCAGTACTCGAAGTGGTGCATGCTGGTCGCGCGCACCGACACCGAGGTCCCCAAGCACAAGGGCCTCACCTACTTCCTGATGGACATGGAGCAGGAGGGCGTGGAGGTTGTTCCGCTGCGCCAGATCACCGGCGAGCCGGAGTTCAACGAGCTGTTCATCGACGGTGCCGAGATCCCCGACGAGAACGTGCTCGGCGGTGAGGGCAACGGCTGGAAGGTCGCACTGACGACACTCATGAACGAGCGCGCCGGGCTTGGCTTCTTCCTCCAGGTTCGCCTGCGCCAGATGCTCGACAAGCTGATCGAGGAGGCGGCGAGCGACGGCCTGCTCGACGATCCCGTGATCGCCGACAAGCTCGGCGAGCTGCACCTGAAGGCCGAGATCCTGCGGCTGACCGCGTACCGAGGTCTGAGCACCGTCGAGAAGTACGGCCAGCCCGGTCCCGAGGGGTCGCTGACGAAGTGGATGTGGTCTGAGACCAACCAGCAGCTGACCCAATTCGCCGCCGACCTGCTCGGCCCCAAGGCGCTGGTCAGCGGCGACCGGTGGGCGTACGAGCTGCTGCGCGCCCGCGGGAACTCAATCGAGGGCGGCACCACCGAGGTGCTCAAGAACATCGTCGCCGAGCGCGTGCTCGGCCTTCCCAAGGCTCGTTGAGTGTCACGCCACTCTTTGTGCCACCCAATTTCGCGAACCGCGCCACTAGGAGGCTGAAATGGACTTCGACCTGACCGACGACCAGAAGGAGATCAAGCGCGTCGCCAAGGAGCTGCTCGCCGACCGCTCGCCGTTTGCGAAAGTCCGCCAGGCGGCCGAGTCGGGCGAGTACGACGACTCGCTGTGGCGCGAGCTGTGCGAGCTCGGCTGGCCGGGCATCGCCGTCGCCGAAGAGCATGGCGGCCAGGGCCTCGGCGCCGTCGAGCTCGCCGTGCTGCTCGAAGAGCTCGGCTACGCCTGCGCCGCGACCCCGTTTTTGTCGACCGCGGTCGCCGCGGCCGTGATCCAGGCCGCGGGCACGACCGAGCAGCAGGCCCGCTGGCTGCCGGGACTCGCCTCCGGCGAGACGACCGCTGGTATCGGCACGTCCGAGCTCGTCGCCGACGGCGCGGGCGCGGCCGTCGTGGTGCTGATCGACGGCAACGACGCCGTGCTCGTCGCGGCGCCCGAGGCGCAAACGCTTGAGTCGATCGACTCAACCAGACGGTTTGCGACGGTCAACGGCGACGGCGAGCCGCTCGCGGCGCACGCCGTCGACCGGGTCTACGCCGCGATCTCAGCCGAGATCGTCGGCATCTGCCAGCGGGCGCTAGATATGACGCTCGAGTACGTCAAAGAGCGCAAGCAGTTCGGGGTCCCGGTCGGATCGTTCCAGGCGGTCTCGCACCGATGCGCGCAGATGCTGCTGCACACCGAGAGCGCGCGCTCGACCGCGTACTACGCGGCATGGGCCGCCGACGCCGATGCCGACCGGCTCAGCGAGGCAGCGGCGCTTGCGGCCGCGGCGTCTGCCGACGGCGGGCGCGAGGTGACGGCGAGCGCGATCCAGGCGCACGGCGGCATCGGATTCACGTGGGAAGCCGACGTCCACTGGCTCTACAAGCGCGCGCAGCTCGACGCGGCGATGCTCGGCGGATCGCGGCGGCACCGCGAGGCGCTTGCGCGGTCGGCAGCGAGCCGGGTGGCGGCATCTGCGCGCTGAGCGCGTCCTGATCGTCAACGCCGATGACTTCGGCCTGTCGGTCGGCGTCAACGACGGGATCATCGAGGCACACACGCGCGGCGTGGTCACGAGCACCAGTCTGATGGTGCTCGCGCCTGCCGCGCGAGCCGCAGCGCACGCCGCCAACCCCCACCCCGCCCTGTCAGTCGGCCTGCACTTCGTCGACGACACGCCCGCGCTCGACGATCCGGCGTACGCCGAGGCCGAGTTCGCACGCCAACTCGAGCGGTTTCGAGAGCTGACCGGGCGCGACCCCACCCACGTCGACTCCCATCATCACGTGCACGCCGCCCCCAGGCGCCTGCAGGCGTTCGCGAACCTGGCCGCGCCGCTGAAAGTCCCGCTACGCCTGGCGGGACCGGTCCGCTACATCGGCGGCTTCTATGGCCAGCCGCGCCCTGGGCAGTCCGACCCCGCGCTCGTCAGCCGCCAGCACCTGCTCCACTTGGTCGCGACCGAGGCGTCCGACGGCTTCAGCGAGCTCGGCTGCCACCCGGCCCGGCTGACGGGCGATTTCAGCTCGAGCTACCTACGCGAGCGCGCGCTCGAGCTCGCGACGCTGACCGAGCCCGGGCTGCGCGAGGCGCTCGAGCAGCTCGGCATCGGGCTGGGCAGCTATCACGACTGGCTGCTCAGCGAGGGCGCTCGCGGCTCGTCGCCGAGCGCCAGCGTCTGACCGAAGCCGACGCGCGCGATCGCGCCGCCGCCGGGCGCGTTTGCGGCCTGCACGAACCCGCCGTGTGCCTCGGCGGTCTCGCGCACGATCGCCAGCCCGAGCCCGGAGCCGGGCTTTGAGCGCGCGTCCTTGGCGCGATGGAAACGATCGAACACGTACGGAAGATCCTCGTCGTGGAAACCAGGGCCGTGATCGCGCACGGTCAGGACCCCATCGTGGAGCTCGACCTCGACGACGCCGTCGGGTGGGCTCCACTTGCGCGCGTTGTCCAGCAGGTTCGTGACCGCGCGCGCGATCCTGTCCTCCTCGCCTCTCACGACCGTCGGCTCGAGGCGCGAGCGCACATCCAGTCGCGGGCCGCGGCGACTCAGGCGCTGAACCGCCTCGGCCACGATCCCGTCAAGCGAGACGTCGCCCGGCTCGCCGCTGGCCCTGCCGCCGCGCGCCAGCTCGACGATGTCGCCGACGAGCGCGGTCAGCTCGTCGAGTTCCTCGATGATGTCCGCGCGCAACGCGTTACGGTCCTCTTGGGACAGGCGGTCCTCATCGCGCATCAGCTGCAGGTTGGCCCGAATCGTCGCGATCGGCGTGCGCAGCTCGTGCGACGCATCGGCGACGAGCTGGCGCTGCGCCGCGACCGAGAGCTCGAGCGCGTCGAGCGTGCGATTGAACGTAGTTGCCAACCGCGCGAGCTCGTCGCGCCCGACGACCTCGAGCCGCTGCTCGGTCCGCTCCGGCCGCTCTGCGACCGATTCCGTCTGGCGGGTGAACCGCGCGATCGGGGCAAGCGCGGTCCGCGCGACAAGCACTCCGAGCAGCGCCGCCAGCGCGATCCCGGCGGCGGCGATCACGATCAGCAGGGTCAGCTGGCTCGAGAGCGTGTGGTCGACATCGGTCAGCGGCAGCGCGACCGCGAGCGCGCCGGCGCTGCCGATCCCGGCGACGAGCACGCGGATGTGCGTCCCGGACACGGTCATGTCGGTCAGGTACCGGCCGGCGCCGCCGCTCGCCAGCTGCTTGATCCGGCTGTTGGCTGGGATCTTGTAGCGCTGACCAGTAGGGACGAACGTGCCGCCGCAGCGGTTGAACAGCGTGAAGATCCCGGGCGCACCGCCGAATGCCGGGCCGCTCAGCCGATCAAGCCCGAGTCCCTCATCGCCCTGGCAGGTGCCCTCGCCGGTGACCGACGGCGCCGGCCCACCGACCGGCGCGGCGCCCACGTCACCCTGGTGCTCGGGCCCGCCCGGTCCGTGGGGGCCCGCGATCGCCTGCGCCGAGAGTGTGCGCAGCGAAGCGTCGACCTGGCCGCGAAGCTGCGAGCGCGTGCCCGCGTAGGCCGACACCGCGACCGCGATCACCGCGATCGCGACCGCGACGCCCGCCGCCAGCGCCAGGCGCGCACGCAGGCTCATTGCGCTCCCTCGGGTTCGCGCAGTACGTATCCGACGCCGCGAATCGTCCGAATCAGCGGCGCGGCGCCGGCGTCCTCGAGCTTGCGCCGGAGGTAGCCGACGTAGACACGGAGAGCATTCGAGCTGGGCCCGAAGTCATAGCCCCAGACGCGGTCGTAGATCAGGCTGTGTGGCAGCACTCGCCGCGGATTGAGCATCAACAGCTCGAGCAGTTGGTACTCGGTGCGCGTCAGCTCGACAAACGTGTCGGCGACCCAGACGCCGTGACGCGACGGATCGAGCCGCAGCTGCTCGAACGTCAGGCCGCCGTTGACGTCGTCGGCATGGGCGCGGCGCAGCAGCGCCCGCAGGCGAGCCTTGAGTTCGTCGACGTCGAACGGCTTGACGAGGTAGTCATCGGCTCCGGCATCGAGCCCGTCGATCCGGTCAGAGACCGCGGCGCGCGCCGTCAGCATCAGCACCGGGACTCGGTTGCCCTCGCGCCGCAGCAAGCGGCACACCTCGAGCCCGTCGATGTCGGGCAGCCCTACGTCGAGCACCACCGCATCGGGGACGGCAGCGGTCACCTCGGCGAGCGCGCCGGCGCCCGTCTCGGCAAGCCGGACCTCATAGCCGCCGAGCGTCAGCGTGCGGCGCAGCACGTCGCGCAGGGCGCGATCGTCGTCTACGACAAGCAGTCGCATGCATCCATTGTGGTCGTCTCGCCGCCGGACCGCGCGACTTCCTACGAACGTCTTACTAAGCCCCAGCCTCGCTCATCACCGCGCCGAGGATGCCGTTGATGAACCCCGGCGCCTCGCTGCCGCAGAAGCGCTTGGCGATCTCGACCGCCTCGTCGATCGCTCCCTCGGGCGGAATTGCGCGGTCGCCCGGCAGCTCGTCGGCATGCAGCATCTCGGCCAGCCCGACACGCAGGATCGAGCGCTCGAGCGGCGCGATCCGTTCGAGCGACCAGCCGGTCGCGTGCTCGCGGATCAGCTCGTCGAGCTCCGGCTGGTGCTCACGGACAACCTGGGCGAGCTCGCGCGTGAACGCTGGTACGTCGCCGGTGAATGTCTCCTCGAGCGACCGGCCGAGCAGATCGCTCTGGTACAGGGCCCAAACGGCCGCGCGGCGCTGCTCGGTCCTACGCAAGGGCGCTCACACTGGCCGTCGCCCTCATGCCCGCGATACGTACTCTCCCGAACGCGTGTCCACTCGCACCTTGTCGCCTACGTCGACGAACAGGGGCACCTGAACCTTCGCCCCCGTCTCGAGGATCGCGGGCTTGGTGCCGCCGCCAGAGGCGGTGTCGCCGCGGACTCCAGGTTCGGTCTGCGCGACCGCAAGCTCGAGCGCGCTGGGAAGCTGGACGTCGGCCGGCTCGTCGTCGATGTAGAGCAGCTCGACCTCGTCTGACTCCTTGATCCACAACAGCGCCTCGGCCAGCGCGCTAACCGGGATCATCAGCTGCTCGTAGCTCTCGGCGTCCATGAAGTGGGCGTCGGCTTCGTCCTTGTAAAGGAACTGCATCCGCCGCGTCTCGGTCCGCACGGGCCGGAACTTCTCCCCCGCGCGGAATGTCCGATCGATCACGTTGCCGTCGCTGGCGCGCCGCAGCTTGGTGCGCACGAACGCCCCGCCCTTACCGGGCTTGACGTGCTGGAACTCGATGATCTTGAAGATCACGCCATCGACGTCGATGTGAGTCCCGTTGCGAAATTGATTCGTCGAGATCATCCGCGGGCCAGTGTAGTAGGCACCGCCGAGGCCTCCAGCGACACGGTCTCAGTCGACGACCGTCAGCTCCTTGCTGATCGTCGACAGGATCTCGGCACCATCGTCGGTGACGACGACCAGATCCTCTATCCGCACGCCGAAGTCGCCCGGCAGGTAGACGCCGGGCTCGACCGTGACGACGTTGCCGGCCGCAAGCACATCGTCGGAGCGTTGCGACAGCCGCGGACGCTCGTGGACCTCGAGCCCGACCCCGTGGCCGAGGCCGTGGCCGAACCGTTCGCCCTGTCCTCCGGCCTCGATCGCGGCGCGGGAGATCCCGTCGACCTCGCGTGCCACTGCACCGGGCCTGATGGCTGCGACGCCGGCAAGCTGCGCCTCGAGCACGAGCTGATAGATGCCGGCGGCGACGTCGCCGGGCTCGCCCGCAGCGATCGTGCGCGTGCAATCCGAGCAGTAGCCGTCGAGCTGCGCGCCCCAGTCGATCACGACGAGCTGGCCGCCTGCGATTTCGACGTCGCGCGGGCTGGCGTGCGGCCGCGCGCCGTGGGCGCCGGCAGCGACGATCGAGTCAAAGCTCGGCTGCTGTGCCCCGAGCACGCGCATCTCCTGCTCGAGCTCGAGCGCGATCCGGCGCTCGGTGCGTCCCACGAGCCCGCGTTCGAGCAGCCTCACGAGCGCTGCGTCGGCGAGCTGCGCGGCGGCGCGCATCAGCTCGATCTCGTCGGGATCCTTGACGGTCCGGAGCCGCTCGACGACCCCCTCGACACCGACCAGCTCGACCCGGTCGGGGAGCAGGTCGCGCAGCTGCGCGTGCTGGCGGACCGACATGTGCGCTTCCTCGAACCCGAGACGGACCGCGCCCGACGGGAGCGCGTCGGCAACGCAGTCGCTCAGGTCCTGAGGCGCCCGGCGGCGATCGAACGACGAATCGACCTGTTCGGTGGCCTGCTCGACGTAGCGAAAGTCGGTCACGAACACGCGCGTCGCCGGCCCGAGCACGGCGATCCCGTTCGAGCCCGTGAAGCCCGTCAGGTAGCGGACGTTGATCAGGTCGGTGACGAGCAGCGCGTCGATGTTGGCTTCGGGCACCAGCTCGACGGCACGATCCGCGCGCGAGCTCACGCGCCCAGCTCCGCCTTGAGCCGATCGAGCGCCTCGCCGTAGCCGTCGACACCCTTGCCGAACACCCGGGCGATGCACAGCTCGCCGATCACCGACTCGCGACGCCACGGCTCGCGCGACTCGATGTCTGACAGGTGCACCTCGACCGCGGGCAGCCCCGTGAGCTCGAGCGCGTCGCGGATCGCGTAGGAGTAGTGCGTCCACGCACCCGGGTTGAGCACGATCCCGTCGGCGAGGCCCTCGAGCCGGTGCAGATGCTCGACGAACTCGCCTTCGTGGTTGGTCTGAAAGAAGCGCGTCTCGAGGCCGATCTCGGCTGCGGTCTCGGACACGCTGCGCTCGAGATCGGCAAACGAGATGCCGCCGTAATGCTCCGGATCGCGCCTGCCGAGCTGGTCGAGGTTAACCCCGTGCATGATCTCGATCCGGTTTCGCACCGCCATCAGGCGGCCAACTCTCGCACGGCGGCCACAAGCGCGCGCGACTCGACCGTGCACCCGGCCCGCGGCTCGCCGGGCGCCTCGAGCAGCACGAACGGAACCGGCCCCTCGCCGACGCGCTTCTTGTCGCGCGCGGTCGCCATCACGACCGCGTCGGGGTCTGCGTCCTCGAGCCGGGTCGGCAGGCCGCGGCCGGCGAGCAGCTCGCGCACCTCGTCGCGCAGGTCGGCCTGACCAGACAGCCGCAGCGCCGCCAGCAGGCCCAGCGCGACGGCCTCGCCGTGGCGGTAGCGCGCGTAGCCGGTCACGGTCTCGATCGCGTGCCCGACCGTGTGGCCGAGATTCAGGACCTGGCGCACGCCGGCGTCGCGATAGTCGCGCGCGACGATCTGCAGCTTCGTGCGCACGCACGCGGCGATCAGCTCAGGGTCGGCCGGGTCGGCGCCGCTGCGGATCCGCTGCCAGAGGTCACCGCCCGCGATCAGGCCGGTCTTGACGACCTCGCCGTAACCGGCCGCGAGCTCTGCCTGGGGCAGCGTCGTGAGCGCATCGGTGTCCGCGATCACGGCCGCAGGCTCGTGGTAGGCGCCGACGTAGTTCTTGGCCTCGGCGAGGTCGACTCCGGTTTTGCCGCCGTAGGCCGAGTCGACCTGAGCGACGAGCGTCGTCGGAACCTGGACGTAGCGCACGCCGCGCTGATAGGTCGCCGCGCAGAACCCAGCGAGATCGCCGACGACGCCGCCGCCGAGCGCGACGACGACGTCCGCGCGGTTCATGCCGGCGCGTGCCAACTCGGTCCAGACGATCTCGGCGTGCGCAACCGTCTTCGACTGCTCGCCGGGCATGATCGCGACCCTCCCCGACAGTGGCTCGAGCGCGTCTCCGTAGCGTCGCCCGACGTTGCCGTCGGTCACCAGGAACCGGCGTCCTGCGACCGCCGGCGGCCAGAATCGGTGGGCGTTCAGGAGTCCGGGTCCGATGTAGGCGGGGTAGTCGCGGCCGGCGGCAATGGCCCACAGCAGCTTCGTGCCCGGCGGGAGCCCGTCGAGCGCATCAAGCACCCGCGCCATCGAGCGTGAGCGCTCGGCCGGCACGATCGCGTCGGCGAGCGCGGCGTATAGCGGCTCGCGTTGCTCGTACAGCCGCGCGAACTGCTCGCGGTCGCGCGCGAGCGGCCGACGGCTGCCGCCGCAACGGTCCCAGGCCGCGTCGAGGCCGATGTCGAGCCATACGACCGTGTGGCCGGCGAGCGCCTCGCGAACGCTGGCGTGTGCGACCGCGCCGCCGCCGAGCGCCACCACGTCGGTGCTCGACGCGCTCAGCAGCTCGAGCGTGATGCGTTCCTCGGCGGCACGGAACGCGGCCTCACCGTCACGCGCGAACACCTCGTCGATCGGCTTTCCGAGACGCTGCTCGATCACCCGATCGGCGTCGATCGCGCTGGTGCCGAGCGCCTCGGCGGCGCTGCGCGCGGCGGTCGACTTGCCCGCGCCCATGAACCCGATGCAGACCAGGGCCCGGTGCCCGTCGGTCCCGGATCCGAGCCCCGCGAGCCTCAGCGGCGCCGCCATCCGATCCGCTCCTTGTATGCGTGCACCGCGCCGCGCACGTCGTTGATGTGGTCGCCGCCGAACTTGCGGCGGTATGCGTCGGCGAGCACGAACGCAACCATCGCCTCCCCCACCACCCCGGCGGCCGGGACGGTGCAGGAGTCGGTGCGCTCGCGCAGCGCCTCGGCGGGCTCATGCGTGGCGATGTCGACCGAGCGCAAGGGCTTGGTGAGCGTCGGCAGCGGTTTCATCGAGGCCCGCACGACGAGCGGGTCGCCGTTCGTCATCCCGCCCTCGATACCGCCCGCGCGGTTGGTTTCGCGGTAGTAGCCCCGCGACTTGTCGTAGAAGATCTCGTCGTGGGCCTGCGATCCTGGCAGCCCCGCGACCTCGGTCCCGTCGCCGATCGAGACGGCTTTGATCGCCTGGATCGAGAGCACCGCTTGACCGAGGCGGCCGTCGAGCCGCTCCTCCCACGAGACGTGAGACCCCAGCCCCGGCACCAGCCCGAACGCGCGCACCTCAAAGACGCCGCCCAGCGACTCGTTCTCCTTTCGCAGGCGGTTGATCTCGGCGACCATCGCGCTGCTCGCGTCGGCGTCCAGGCAGCGAACCGGCGACTCGTCGACCGACGCGAAGTCAGCTGCCGTGAGGTCGTCGCGGCGCGGTGCGGTCACGCCGGTGATCTGGATCACGTGCGAGAACACCTCGACGCCGAGGTCGCGCAGCAGCGCCTTGGCGACCGCCCCGCCGGCCACGCGCGCCGCGGTCTCGCGCGCGCTGGCTCGCTCGAGGATGTCGCGGACGTCGGCGACGCCGTATTTCTGAGTGCCGACGAGGTCAGCGTGACCGGGCCGCGGTAGGTGCACCTCGGCGATCGCCGCCTCGACCGGCCACGGGTTCATCCGCTCCTCCCAGTTGGCGTAGTCGCGGTTGACCACCTGCAGCGCGATCGGCCCGCCGAGCGTGCGCCCGTGGCGTACGCCGCCGGTCACCTCCACGCGATCGCGCTCGATCTTCATCCGCCCGCCCCGCCCGTGGCCGAGCTGGCGGCGAGCAAGGTCGCGGTTCATAGCGTCGGCTTCGAGCGTAAGCCCGGCCGGCAGTCCCTCGATGATGCAGGTCAACCCAGGGCCGTGGGACTCCCCCGCTGTGGTCATGCGCAGCGCCATTGGCGCTGTAGGTTACGGTCCAGGCCCCGCCGCCAGCGGCGTGCGGTGCCGCCGGGCGAGGCTTAGTAGTGCCCGGCGGCGTCGACCGTCATGCGGTGACCGCCCGCTGCAACCACCGCGAGGCGAATCGTCAGCGTGACGTGCCCGAGGCGCTTGAGCTTCTTGACGGTCGCCTGCGAGAGCTTCAGGTGCAGGCTGTTGTTCCCCGCCTTGATCTGCGACGAGGTACCGCGGCCGATCACGACGCTGGCGCTGCGGCCGCTGGCGATGTGTGCGCGCTTGGCGGCGCTACGGGCGATCGACACGGTCACGATCCCGTTGACGTTCTGGCTGGAGAACACGTTCATCGAGATGCCTGAGCGCAACACGCCCTGGAGGCTCTGCGGCCTCAGGGTGACCCGGACCGCGAGCGCGCGGCTCGGGGAGCCGGT
>DASXDD010000110.1:0-3811 GCA_036490775.1 Solirubrobacteraceae bacterium
TGACGGTACACGACGCGATTCGCGTCAGCGCGTGGCCGGGCTGCGGTGACGGCGCGCAACCGATCGCCGTGGCCGTAACTGGTGAGGCGCATGCCCAACCGCGCGGCGCCCGAGGAGAACACCGCGCCGCTGATGCCAAAGAATCCGCGCAGCCGCTGCCCGCCATTGCGGAGCACGTACTCGTGTCCCGACGGCAGAGCGCGATAGGCCTGATCGGTGCGGCCCACGATCGCTGACACCGGCGCCTCGGCGGCCGCGGGGAGCACGGCGCTCGCGCCATGACCCGGACTGAGCGCACTGGCCGCGTTGGTCGCCGTCGCCGACCCCGCGCGTCTGTTGACGACGTGAGCTGTGTGCCAACCCGCGATTGGCACCGGCGCCGTGCCGACTACCAGGACAACCCCGAGCACCAGCCCGACAAGCAGACCCCACGAGCCCGCCAACCTCCAGCCCCGGCCGCCCACCCCAGTCAACGCGCTGCACACCATCAACGCCTCCCTCCCGATAAGCCAGCCCCACTACCGTCGGCCGGCACCCGCCACGACCATGCGGAGCATCCCAGTGGCCTGTCGTGTTTTCATTACCAGAACGGGTTAACTCTTATTGGTCTCCGGGGGTGGTGGCGGGGCGTGGATGTCGAACAGCAGACGCGATCGAAGCGACCATCGGCAGCCATCGGCGCACCTGCCCGCACCCGGCGCATACGGGGGCGCGAGCGCGAGCTCGCCGAGCTCGCACGCTTGATCGCCCTGGCCCACGAGGGTGAGGGCGGAGTGGCGCTGCTCGAGGGCCCTCCGGGAATCGGTAAGAGCAGACTCCTGGCCGAGGCCGGCAATCTCGCGGCCGAACGCGGCCTCGTGGTGGCGACCGGAGTCGCTGACGAACTGGACCGGATCACCCCCTGGGCTGCCCTGCTCGGTGCCCTGACCTCGACCAACCCGATGATCGTGAGTCGGGACGAGCTCATGGCGTTGAGCGGGCTGCTCGACGGTCGGCTTGAGGTGCTCGAACGCATCCGGGTGGCGCTCGAGCAGGCCGCGCGCGAGCAGCCGCTGCTGATCGTGATCGACAACCTCCACTGGGCCGATCCCTCGACACTGCTGGCCCTGGGCTCGCTGACAGCGCAGCTGTTCTCGTACCCGATCCTCTGGCTGCTCGGCCGGCGCCCGTTTCCGTCGTCGCCTCAGATGGAGGCTCTGATCGAACGGGTCGCGGCTCACGGGAGCCCGCGATTGGAACTCGGTCCGCTCACCGCCGGTGCCTGCACACGGCTGGCCGAGGACCTGCTCGGCCATACGTCGGATCCCGGCATGGACAGGCTGGTCGCCCGCGCCGAGGGCAACCCTCTCTACATCGTCGAGATCCTCCGTGGTGCAGACGACCGCCGGGGCGACCGCGCCTCGACCGTCGACCCGGACACCGAGGCCGTCCGGTCGTTGGCGTCGGTCGTCCTCGATCACCTCCGCTCGCTCTCGGAGGACACCCGCCGCCTGATTACGGTGGCGTCGGTTCTGGGTCAGCGTTTCTCGGTTGTCGAGCTCGCGGTGATCACCGGACAGCCGACGAGCGAGCTCCTGATGCCGCTGGGCGAAGCACTGGCTGCTGACGTGCTCGTGGAGGACGGCGAGCAGCTCTCGTTCGTGCACGATCTCTTTCGCCGCGTCGTCTACGACGAGGTGCCCGCGTCGGTTCGGCTGGCCTTGCACCGTGACGCAGCCGCGGCGTTGACCGCGCTCGGAGCACCCGTGCTGCGGATCGCCGGCCATCTCGCGATTGGCGCTGTCCCCGGCGACGACGAGGCGATCGAGACGCTGGGCCGCGCCGCGGGCGATCTGTTCGCAACCTCACCCTCGGCGGCCGCGGATCTGGCGCGGCGGATCGTGGAGCTGCTCGCCGATCAGGACCCGCGCCGGCCCGGCTGGGTGGCGGCCGCGGTGCAGATGCTCGGCTGGTCGGGCCGGCTGCAGGACGCACGCGCGCTGGGTGAGGCCTACCTCGCCGGCCATGACCTGCCGGTTGCCCTTCACGCGCAGATCCAGCTGGGCATGCGACGGGCGTGGCTGATGCACACCGGCGAGCCATACCCGACGGCGCTCCCCGCACACCTGGTGACCGACACGAGCATCTCCGCGGCGGTTCGCGCGGACCTGATCGCCGTCGATCAGAACCCGGCGATTCTCGCGCGCCCCGCCTCAGAAGTCGCGCCGATGCTCGACCGGGCAGCCGAGCTGGTGAAGATCGACGGCGACGCGATCGACCTGGCGTTCGTGCAGAGCATCCGTCTCGGCCTCGAGCAGGAGCAGGGCAATCTGCTGGCCGCGCTGACGATCGCGCAGGCGCCGCTGGCCGGCTTCCCCATGCCGCCCGACCGGGCGGTGGCGATCCGCGACAGCAGCATCGCCAGCTGCCTGGCGACGCTGGGTCGCCCGGCGCAGGCGCTCGAGATTCTCGCCGACGCCCTGCGTGCGGCGTCGTCGTCTGGGCAGACCATCATCGTCGCGCGCTGCCACAGCATCCGAGCCATGGTTCTGCTCGAACTTGGTCGCATCGACGACGCTCGCGCGGAGGCCCACGCAGCCGCCGACCTCGCCGACAGCCTCGGTTTTGGTTACTACCTCGGTCAGGCGCTGGTCACCGTCGTGGAGACCGCGCTCCGACAAGGCGACCTCGAGGCCGCCAGAGCGGCTGCGGACATGCTCGCGGAGCGCTCGCCCTACGAGCCCATGGGAGATGCGCCCTGGGCGGCTGCGCTGTGCGCCGACGCGACCGGCCGGGCCGGCGCAGCCCGCGAGGCGCTCGAGCCCATCGCGCAGCGGTTGGGTCGGTCACGGTTCGTGATCGTCGACTGGTACCCGTCTCGGCTGCCGCACCTGGTCCGAGTCGCACTCCGCTCCGGCGCTCGCGAACAGGCAGCCGTCGCGGCGCGGGCCGCGACGGAAATCGCGCGGCGCAATCCCGGCGTGGTATCGGCGGCCGGCTCGGCGTTTCACGCGCGGGGGCTGGTCGCGTCAGATCCAGAGCTCATCCGCACGGCGGTGCGGACCTTCGCCGGCGGCGACCGGCCCCTGGCCACCGCGGCCGCCCGCGAAGATCTCGGCAGGCTGTTGGCCGAGCGGAACGCCCGCGACGAGGCGATCACGCAGCTCGACGCCGCCTACGACGCATACGTCACCGCCGGCGCGTCGCGCGACACGGCGCGCGTCCGAGCCACGCTGCGGCCGCTCGGCATTCGCAAGCGACAGGTGAGCATCGGACGTCCGGACCGAGGCTGGGAGAGCCTGACCAAATCCGAGCGTCTGGTCGTCGACCTGGTCGCGCGGGGACTGACCAATCGCGAAGCTGCGACCGAACTGTTCCTGTCCCCCGACACGATCAACGCTCACCTCAAGCGCGCGTTCGCGAAGCTGAGCATCCGCTCACGGGTCCAGCTCGCCCGTCTCGCCGCCGAACGCGAGCACGAGCACGAGCGCGTCTCCGAGTCGGGTCGGCCCATCCGATAACGGGCCATTCGATCGACGATGGGAACGACGCCGCGAGACCTAGCGAGGCGCGGGTCCGGTCGCGCCCTTATCGAACGGGATCGTCACCCGGAGCGTGAGCCGCCCCGGGCCACGTGATGGATCGTCTCGACGAACTCGTCGACAACCGTCACCCGTCCTTTGAGCAGACACCCGGTGCGCGAGCCGCTGCTGAGGAGCTCCATCGCGTGGTCGAGCTCGACGTGCGCGAACAGCACCACGATCCCGGTCTCGGGGTGATCGCGACGGATCAACCGCGGCCTCGAGTCCTTCCGTCGACTGAGTTGGGGGCA
>DASXDD010000111.1:0-10395 GCA_036490775.1 Solirubrobacteraceae bacterium
CGACGTTGGCGCCCTTGCCGCCAAGCAGGTCACGCATGTCCCTGGAGCCCTCGGAAAACTCATAGACCCACTTCTCGGATGCCACTTGAGTAACCCCCTAGGGAACGCGCCGACGCCGGTCTGTAGACCCTACCCCGGTCGCGCGCCAGCGGGTACCCTGCCGCGGTGCGCCGGATCGCCGCCACCGTCCTCGGTATCTGCGCATGCCTGGCGCCAGCCACCGCAGCCGCCGCGGCGCCACGCGCGAACCCCACGTGTGCCCACTTCGGCCGTCCGGCGGTGGCATCCGACGTCCGCCCCCACGCGCTGCGCGTGTTCGCGATCCAGTTTCGTCAGCAGCCCGCAGCGATCACCAGCGCTCGCAGCTACTCGCACGCGATCGACTGCGCGATCCGTACCGAAGTCCTTCCGCACCTGGCGCGCGGCCGCCCGAATCTGGTCGTGTTCGACGAGGACATCGGGCTCGAGGCGATCGCCGCCGGACCCCGAGGTGCCGCGGCCAGGGCGGTGTTGCGCACCGGCTCGCCCGGCTGCCGGGGTCAGGCATCTCCGTGCGAGACGTTGGCGACGCTGTCGGCGGTCGACGCCGGCTACGGCCGCGCGTTGACATACCTGGGTGGGCATTTCCCGAACCTCTCCGGCCAGCTCGGCCGCTCGTTCGTCGCAGCCACCGATGACTTCGTGCGGACGTTCATGGCGACGATGGCCGCGGCGGCGCTGCGCTACGGCGTCTACGTCGTCGCGTCCAACACACAGGCGCCGTTTGCGCTGACTCGCAACCGCGCCGCCGTAGCGGCGCTGAGGGCGTCGCCGTCCGAACACGAGGTGTATGCGCCGACACAGGGGCGCGCCTTCGACCAGACGTTCATCTGGGGCCCGCGCGTGATCCACCGCCACGCGCCGGCGCCGACCGCCAACCTGATCGCGGTCAACCGCAAGGTGCCGCTGACGCTGTTCGAGCAGGCGCTCGGGTTCGCGCCCGGCCCGGCTACCGGCCCCGCCGCGCGCGCGAATCTCGAGCCGGTCGCGATCCCCGGCACCGGCGCTCGGCTGGGCTTTGCGACCAGCTTGCCGGCGTTCGAGTACGGCAACCCTGGCGCGCCGGGCGGAGCCTGCGCCAATGTGGCCGTCACCTACATGCGCTGCCTGAACAAGCTTGGCGCGAACGTCGTGATCCAGGCCGACGCCAACGACGGCCAGTGGTCGGGAGCCGACGGCAACGAGCTGTGGCAACCGCTCTCGTGGATGGGCTCGGCGTACCGAGCGGTCACCGATCCGAGCGTCCGCTTCGCATACGCTGTCAACCCGTTCATGGTCGGCAACCTCGCAGACACGCCGTTTGACGGCCAGAGCGCGATCCTCGAACGCGGGCGGCGCGGAGCCGGGTGCCATTACGTCGGCAACGGCGTGGTCGTCCCGGGCGACGATCTGCCGCAGTTCCGCACCTACGCGGGCGACAAGCCGCAATTCCTCGCGCTGGCGCCGTGGGTAGCGCCGGATGGCCCGCGCGCCGGCCTGCGCACGACCGGCTCCGAACTGGCCGCCGCCACGGGGCCGCTCCAATACGTCCAGACCGCGGTGATCGCAGACCTACCGTTCCCGCTGGACCGCAACCGCGCGGGATGCAAGGTAGCCGGCCGATGAACGGTGTATCGCGCCGAGAAGTGCTCGCCGGGGCTGCCGCGGCCGCCGTCGGCGGCGCACTTGCGGACGCGGCGACCGCGACCGCCAAAGCGCGCGGCCAGGCGCCGAGCAGGCGCGTGGACGTGGTCGTGGTCGGAGCCGGGCTCGCCGGCCTGACGGCCGCGACCGACCTCGTCAGGGCCGGCCACTCTGTGGCCGTGCTCGAGGCGCGCGACCGCGTCGGCGGACGCACGCTCAACCATCCGGTTGGCCACGGCGAGGTCGTCGAGGTTGGCGGTCAGTGGGTCGGTCCCGGACAGGACCGGATCCTGGCGCGTGCGCGTGCGCACGGGATCAAGGCGTTCAAGACCTACACCCGCGGCGCCCAGGTGCTCGACTACGCCGGCAGCCGGACGCACTTCACCGGCCCGATCCCGCCCCTGCCAGAACCCGACGCCAGCGACTTCGGGCAGCTGCTCGGCAAGCTGATCACGCTCCAGGGGACCGTGCCGCTCGCCAGGCCGTGGACTGCCCCCGGCGCCGCGGCGCTCGACGCGCAGACGATGGAGACGTTCAAGCTCGCCAACTCGAGCACACCCGGCGCACGATTTTTGTTCGACCTTGCCGTCGAGTCGATCCTCGCCGCCGAGCCGCGCGACGTCTCGCTGCTGCACGGCCTGTTCTACTTCCATTCCGGCAATGGCGTGCTGAACCTTGCGAGCACGTCCGGCGGCGCGCAGGACTCGCGGTTGGTCGGCGGCTCGCAGCTCGTCTCGATCAAGATGGCGCAAGCGCTGGGCCGGCGCGTGGTGCTGAGCGCGCCCGTGCGCTCGATCGCATATGACGACCGCGGCGCGAGCGTGCGGACCGACGCCGGCAGCTGGCGCGCACGCCGGGTGATCGTCGCCGTGGCCCCGATGCTCGCCGGCCGGATCGACTACGAGCCCGCGCTTCCGCCCTCACGTGACGGGCTCACGCAACGTGTTCCGCAGGGATCGGTGATCAAGTACGAGGCCGTCTATCGCAAGCCGTTCTGGCGCGCCGACGGCCTCAACGGCTACGCCAACAGCGACCACCCACCAGTGCGCCTGACCTACGACAACTCGCCTCCCGGCGGTACGCCCGGCGTGCTGCTCGGCTTCGTCGAGGGCGCCGACGCGCGGCGGCTCTGGAGGCTGCCCGAGCGGGCGAGGCGGCGCGCCGTGATCGGCTCGTTCGAGCGCCTGTTCGGCCCGCACGCCGCCCACCCGACGGCGTTCATCGAGCGCAACTGGTCGGCCGACCCGTGGACGCGCGGCTGCTACGCCGGTTACATGCCACCGGGGGTCTGGACCGACTTCGGTGAGGCACTGCGCGAGCCGGTTGGGCCGCTGCACTGGGCCGGAACCGAGACCTCCGAGGTGTTCAACGGCTATATGGACGGCGCTGTGCGCTCGGGCGAGCGCGCCGCCACCGAGGTCGCCCGCAACCTCTAGGTGCTCCCCAGCGTGGGGAGCACTAGGACAGCTGGATGTGATCGGCTTCCGCGGCGCCCCCGAACGGGCGCGTGAGGCAGAACTTCTGGAGCGTTGCTTCCGGGACTCCTTCGACGCCCGGCGTGTCGGAAGCGTCACCCTTGGTGTGCGGGTCGTCGGCGAAGCCGCCGACCTCAAGCGAGTGCGCTGGGCTGCGGTAGCCCGAGATCCCGATCAGGTGCAGTTGCAACGCCCGCCCGAGCTGATCGAGCCGCGCGGCGATGATCGGCTCTTCGCCGACGCTGTAGTTGGTGCCGCCGGCCTGGAAGAAGCCGAAAGAGCCGCCGTGGGCCACGAACGGCGAGTTCGCGCACCCGCCCGGCGCGGCCACGGCTCCGCCGCTGGCACCGCCGCTGGGACCGGCGGAAAGCGCGGCGGCGGCGGCGGCGCGAGCGTTGAGCACCGCCTCCTGGTGCGTGAGTGTCTTTCGCAGCGAGATCAGCTGCGAGGCGGTCTGGCCGCGCTCCCGCAGCACCGCGAATTCGCGGCCGACGATCGAGAGCCGCAGCTGAGCGACGTTGTCGCGCTCAACCAGCACCGTCGTGATCGCTCGCTGCTGGCGTCCCTCGATCGCGGTGAGCCGCTTGGCCTGCGCGGTGACGGCGATCCTCGCGTCGTTGACCTGGCGAACGGTCTCGGTATTGCGGCGCTCGACAGCGCGCAGGTCGCTGAGCTGGTTGAGCAGGTCGTCGAACCCGCGTGCGTTGACGACGACATTCATCAGCGTCGGCGGCGGGGACTCGTACTCGGCGACGAGCTCGGATGCCAGGATCCGGCGGCCGCGCGCATAGCTCGCCTCAAGCTTGGTCAGATGCGTGCGCGCGGTACCGAGCTGGAAGCGGACGTCCGACAGCTGCTGCTCCTGGATCGTGATGCTGTGCTGGATCGCGGTGAGCCGCTCCTCGAGCGTGCTGACCGAGCCCTGGTACTGCTGGATCCGGTTCGACTGAGCGTGGATCTGGGATCGCAGCTGGTTGGCGCGGCGCTTCCCCGCCTGATAGCTGCTCGAGAGGTCGGCGCGGCTCGCGCTCGTGATCAGGCTCACGAGCACGAGCGCCGCAAACGCGGCGACGGCGACCATGCAGACGGCGCGACGAGTGTTGATCGACAGACGAGTCAGACCGCGGGCGAAGCTACCACGGTGCCCGGTCTGGAGGCGAGCCGGTGACCCGCTTGAATCGAAAATTGCAGCCGATTTGCAGGACTTTGGCGCCCATTGTCGAGCGTCAGTGCCCCGGAAGGTGGTAGATGTCGACCGTTCCGCTGGTCGCGTGATCGTTGGCGTTGCCGACCGGCAGGATCACCCTCCCACCGACCGCAATCGGGCTGTTCCAGTGCCCGGAACCGGCCGGCAGCGAGATCAGCTTGTGACCCGTGGTCGGCGAGTACACGACCAGCGAGCCCTCGGGATCGAACACGTACAGCAGGCCGCCGGCGACGATCGGGCTGGTTCCGGAGGCCGAGTCAGTCCAAGCGACGTGCAGCCGCGGTTGCTTGCCGCCAAGCACGTACGCGGTGGTGCCGGAAGTATCGGCGAGAAAGACGTAGATATCCCCGTGGTGAGTCCACACCGCCGGCGCCGTGAACACAGGCCCCGAGCCGGGTGTCGGGATCCGCTGCAGCTCGCCGCCGAGGCGTGACCCAGCGCCGCCGGTCGTCCCGTCGAGCCGGTTGAGGTTCAAGAGCCGCAGGACCCCGTCCTTGCCGCCCTGGACCGCGAGACGGAAGCCGTGGGTCTTGGGCAGCACCGCCGGTGACGTGCTGCCGAGATCGCCATCGCTGCTGTTGAGCTGTACCTGGTTTGCCGGCGTCCAGTTGTGCAGCAGCGAGCGCCCGCTGGCGCTGAGTTCGAGCACGCTGTCGCCCCAGTTCGTCGAGCCGTTGAACAGAGCGTTACCGGTGGTCACGAGGATCCGGCCCGTCCCGGGCTCGACGACCGCGCCGGCGCGACCCCAGATCGCCGAGTCGCTCGCCGAGCACGTCGACGGCTTGATCAGCTGGTGGCGGTCCGAGCACAGCGAGTTCCACTCGCCGGTGATCCGCCCGGTCGCGCGGCTGATCGTCACCACATGTCCCTGGTAGGGCGGCACGTCGCCGATGTATCCGCCGGTCGTGACCAACACCGAGCCGCCACTGATGTTCAGCGCCGAAGCGATCTTCTCGTGCGTCGGGTCAAGCGTCACGCGCGTGGGCCACCCGCCCGCGCGGATCTCGTGCCCGTTGGCGACCCGCAGCTTATGGATCCGCCCGTCGGGACTCGCTGCATATACGAACCGCCGATCGGGATCGGCGATCGGCGTCGCGGTCGTTATCTGCGCGCTGCCCTCGTAGTCGTGGATGTCGGCGGGAGTGAACTCCCACAGCCTCGCGCCCGTCGTCGCGTCGAGCGCGAACGTGCGCCCGTAGGTCGTTGTCATGATCGCCACGTCGCGCGCGTGGCCGCCGACGCTGACGGCGTGCAGCAGGATCGCTGACGAATCGACCGTCCCGTTGACCGACACCTTCTGGAGCCTCAGCTGGCCGAGGTTGTGGCTGGTGATGCCCGTGCTCGCGGGGCCGACGCCGCTGCGCTGAGCATTGAAGTCAAACCGCAGCCAGTCGCCCTTAACGGCCGCAGTCGACGCACGGCGAGCCGGAGCGGGGCTCGTCGAGCTTGCGGCAGTCGAACTCGAGTTCGACTTCGAGTGCGACCTTCCGACGGCGTGACCGCCGCAGGCAACCAACAGCACGGCGCACGCTGCCGTCAGCGCGCGCGGGATCGACGAACGGCTCATGAAGCGAGACCGAGTGTGGCAACCGGTGCGATCGTCTGCGCCGGAGCCTGGATAGGGGCGGGTACGTTCAGCGGCGCGACCTGCGCCGCCGCCGCGCCGACGGTCTCGACGGCCTGCGTTGCCGCAGCTCCGGCCGGGCTGGGGACACGGCGGGTCACCGAAGCAGCCGCGCCGGTGACGCGACTGAGAAGCGTCGCCGTCGGTGTCGGCCCGGTCGATGGCGGCGGCTGTACCGGCTGCTGCGGCTGGCTGCCGGAGCCACCACCGGTGGGGCTACCGGGAGCGCGACCACCGCCGCCGCTCGAACCGGGTGCGCGGCTGAACGGACCACCGCTCGGGACCTGGCCGGCGTGCGACGGACGCCGCGCTGGGGTACCGGCGCCGTTACCGCCCCGGTGCGCGGTCGTGCCGCCGGCGACGCTGCCGCCGCCGGCCTGCGCGAGCAGCAGCGGTGAGCCCGCCTGCGCACGGGCGTCACTCGGCGCCGTCGGGGCGATCGGAGCCGGAAGCCGGGGGCCGGAGAAAGCCTGCCCGAGGTTGCCGACCTGACCGAGGCCACCGGCGAGCGTCAGCGCCACCAGCGCGCCGATCATCGCGATTGGGACGATCAACGCGGCGCCTGATGCTCCTAAAACCTGCCTAATCCACGCCCGCACGAGGATCACTGGCCTCATCGTACCCGCATCCGATGGGTTTCTAGCCAGCACTACCGCCCGTGGCCCCGGGTACGATCAGGCTCCGGAGTAGGTCAACCCCGAACCGCGCAAAACTCATGCAGCGCCTTTCGATTGCCCGCTCGCTCCGCTTGGTGCTCGTCGGCTTGACCGTGGCGTTAGCGGCAGTTGCAGCAGTCGGCGTGGCGAGCCTCTATACGTCGCGACAGCACTACGAGGACAAGCTGGTCGACAGCGCCTCGTTGTCGACGGCTGCCGCGAACCTCGCGAGCGCGGGCGTAACCGAGGAGGAAGTGCTCCGCGATGCGAGCGGTCCCGGTGCGGCAGTCGCTCGCACTCAAGCCGCCGCTGCCTATGTCGCCGCCGCGCGGCAGGTGACCTCGCTCGCGACCGAGGATCCCGTGAGCATGCGCCTCGCCACCGCTCAGGTCGCAGCCGAGGACCAGGCGCGCCGACTCGCGGCAAGTGGCCAGTTCTCGCTCGCAAGCAGACCGGACGGACCGCTGGCACGCGCGCGCACGCTCGCTGCACAGCTGCAGGCGCGCCAGCGGGTGCGCCAGGACGCAGCACGCTCTAGCGCTCGCTCGGCCTCGCGGCGGGCACTGCTGCTGATCGCGATCGCCGGCGTGCTCGCGCTGGTCGCGGCGCTGACACTCGTCGCGGCGCTGGTGCGCGGTATGCGCGGTCCGCTCGAGGACCTCGTCGAGGCTACGCGCGGGCTCGTCTCGGGCAGGCTTGGTCCGCGTGTGCGTCCGTCTGGCCCACGCGAGCTCCAGCAGCTCGGCATGGCGTTCAACGCGATGGCCGATCAGCTCGTGGAGGCCTACCGCCAGCTCGAGGGCGAGCGCAAGACGCTCGCGATCACGATCGCCAGCCTCGGCGACGCCCTGATCGTGACCGAGCCGGGGTCGCCGACGATCGCCGTCGTCAATCCGCGGGTCGCCGAGCTCGTCCCGGAGCTGGTCGTCGGCGGCGCCGTCGACGACGACGACAGCCCGCTGCCGCCCGTCGAAGATGCGATGCGGTCCGAGACGATCATTGAGCACCTCAACCGCACGCTCGCGGTGACCGCCGCGCCACTGGGCACCGAGGCCGACGGCGTCGTGTGGACGGTTCGCGACATCTCCGAGCGCGCCAGGCTCGAGCGCGCGAAGAGCGAGTTCGTCGCGACCGCGTCGCACGAGTTGCGCAGCCCGCTGACGTCGATCAAGGGCTTCGTCGAGCTGCTCGAGCGCTCGTCGGACACGATGACCGAGCGCCAGCGCGAGTTCGTCGACATCATCCTCAAGTCGACTGACCGGCTCGTCGACCTCGTCAACGATCTGCTCGACGTCGCACGGATCGAGGCCGACCACGTCGAGATCAACCGGCGGCCGATCGACGTCGGCGAGGCCGTCAACGAAGTGGTCGAGCTGATGGGACCGCGGATCAGTGAGAAGCACCAGCAGCTCGGGGTGTATCTCGCGCCGGCGCTGCCGCTGGCACTCGCCGATCCCGGTCGCGTGCGCCAGATCGTCGCGAACCTGGTCACCAACGCGCACCTGTACACGCAGGAGGGCGGGCGCATCCACGTCGGCGTTGAGCCCGACCGCGCCTGGGTGCAGATCACCGTCGAAGACTCGGGTGTCGGGATGAGCCTCGAGGAGGCCTCGCGCGTGTTCGAGCGCTTCTACCGCGGGCGCAAGGGCTCCACCCCCGGCACCGGGCTCGGTCTATCGATCGTCAAGTCGTTGGTGGAGCTGCACCACGGCCAGGTCGGCGTCGAGAGCGCGCCGGGTCGCGGCAGCACGTTCCGCGTGCGGCTACCCGCCGCGATCGCCGGGATCGAGTCGGCGAGGGCGCTCGAGGCGATTCGCGGACGCCGCGTGCTTGTCGTCGACGACGAGCGCGAGATCGCCGACCTGATCGCCGGCCAGCTCGCCCCGCTCGAGGTGCAGGTCACGATCGCCAGCGGCGGCGAACAGGCGCTCGAGCTGCTGCGGACCACCGCGTTCGACGCGGTCACGCTCGACATCCTGATGCCGGGGATGGACGGGTTCACGGTGCTTCAGGAGATCCGCGAGGACCCCGACCTCAGCCAGACGCCGATCGTGTTCGTGTCGGTCTTCTCAGGTCAGCAAGAGCTCGCAGGCGAGTGGGCGGTGACCAAGCCGATCGATGCCGACGAGCTGCGAAACGTGCTCGGCGCGGCGGTGCGAGCGGGCCGCTCGCGCGTGCTGGTCGTCGGGCGGCCCGAGCTTCAGTCGCTGGTCGAACCGGCGCTCGACGACCTCGGCATCGAGCACCAGTGGGAGCTCACCGGCGCCGCCGCCGCGAGGGTCTGCGAGGAGCGGCGGTTCGAGGTCGCACTCGTCGATGTCGGCGTCCGAAACCCGCAAGCTGTCCTGCAAGCGCTGGATCTTCGGGGCCGGCGGGTACGCCGCGTGGTGATACTGTTTTCCGATAAGGAGACGCCCACTCCACCGGGAGTGAACAGGCTGGGCATGGAGGTTGTGCCGGCCGAGGAGGCCGCGGGCGCTGTGCTTGCTGCGCTGAAAGGCGAGCGGGAAGGGTAGCCTCACCGGGAACATGGCAGTGCAGAGCGATGTCGGGTTAATCCAGGAACTCGAGCGCCTCCGCCGGGAGCTGGCGCGTCGTGAGCGCGAGGCCGCCGAGAAGGAACGGCAGCTTGAGCGCTACGCGACCGACCTCCGGGAGACGTTCAAGCAGGAGCGTGCGCGCGCACACGAGCTGCGCCGCTCCTACATGGCGACCGTGCGAGCCCTGTCCAACGCGGTCGAGGCTCGCGATGCCTACACCCGCAAGCACGCCGAGCGCGTCACCGCCTACGGCCTGGAGATCGCGCGTGTGTACGGACTCCCCGGCGCCGACTCCTCCGATCTCGAGTTCGGGTTCCTGCTGCACGACATCGGCAAGCTCGCGATTCCCGACTCGATCCTCTACAAGCCGGGTCGCCTCACGCAGGACGAGCGCGCGCTGATCGTCGAGCACCCCGTCGTCGGCGCTGAGATCGTTCGCGACATCGAGTTCCTCCGGCAGTCAACGAAGGTCGTGCGCCATCACCACGAACGCTGGGACGGCACCGGCTACCCGGACGGGCTCGCCGGCGAGGAGATCCCGCTTCCCGCGCGCGTGTTCGCGGTCGCCGACGTGCTCGACGCGCTCACCAGCGACCGCCCATACCGCTCGGCCTCGCCGCTGGCGGTCGCGCGCGAGATGATCGTCGCCGAGTCGGGATCGCACTTCGACCCGACGGTGATCGAAGCCTTCAAGACGATCGACGATTCTGTGTTTCAGCGCATCGGCGAGGAGCTCCAATGAGCCGCGGCGTGTTGATCGTCGATGACGACCGGTTCATCCGCAAACTGATCACGACCACGCTCGAGGACGTCACCGACTTCGAGCTGCACGAAGCCAGCGACGGGCGCGAGGCGATCGATGTCGCCCGGCGCGAGCGGCCCGCGATCGTGTTCCTCGATGTCGAAATGCCCGAGCTCAACGGGATCGAGGCGTGCCGGGCGCTCCGGGCCGATGAGACGACCGGCAACGCGACGATCGTGATGCTGACCGCGGCGCAGAGCGACACGGTGCAGGGCGAGGCCGAGGAGGCGGGCGCCGACCTGTTCCTGACAAAGCCGTTCAGCCCGCTGGACCTGCTGCGCCTGGTCGACGGGCTCAGCGACCAGAGCACCTAGGCTCGCCACCGCACGCCAGTACGATCGCGGCGATGGCGGTCGAGGAGCATCCGTGATGAGCCGCCGCGCGTGGCTTGCGTTCGCCGCGATGTCGGTGATCTGGGGATCGTCGTAC
>DASXDD010000112.1:0-51749 GCA_036490775.1 Solirubrobacteraceae bacterium
GGTCGAAACTCGCCGGCGCCCCCGCCCAGCTACGGCGTGAACTTCACCGTGATCACGTCGCCGTCGGCGACCGGGTAATCCCGGCCCTCGAGCCGCAGCGTCCCGCGATCGCGTGCGCCGGCATAGCCCCCAGCGTCGACGAGCTCGTCCCAGCCGACGACCTCGGCTCGGACGAACCCGCGCTGGATGTCTGAATGGATCATCCCGGCGGCGTGCCAGACCGACAGACCGCGGCGCAGGTGCCACGACTGGGCCGGCTTGTCCTCGCCGGCGGTGAAGAACGCGATCAGCTCGAGCAGCGAGAAGGCGCCGCGGACCACGGCCTCCAGCCCGGACTCCGCCAAGCCCAGGTCCTCGCGCATCGCCGCCGCCTCGTCGGCGTCCAACGACTCGAGCTCGGCCTCCAGCCGGGCCGACACGGCGACGATCGCCGCGCCCATCGACGCCGCGTGCTCGACCAGTGCCGGCGGCAGCTCGTCGGAGCCCTCCTCGACGTTGGCGACGAACAGGACCGGCTTGGCGGTCAGCGGCTGCAGCATTTGCATCGCATCGGGCGCGTCGGCGGGCGGGGGCACGGTGCGCGCGGGGCGGCCGGCCTGCAGCGCCTCGATCAGCTCGCGCAGCCACCGCTCCTCGGCGATCGCCTTCCGATCGCCGCTCTTGGCGGTCTTCGCGACGCGGTCGACGCGGCGCTCGGCCTGCTCGAGGTCGGCATAGACGAGCTCGGTCTCGATCGTGTCGACGTCGGCGAGCGGGTCGACGCGCCCCTCCGGGTGGACCACGTTCGGGTCGTCGTGGACGCGGACGACATGGACGATCGCATCGGTCTCGCGGATGTTGGCGAGGAACTGGTTGCCGAGTCCCTCGCCCCGGTGCGCGCCCGCGACCAGGCCGGCGATGTCGTGAAACGAGATCGTGTCGGGCACGACCTTGGACGAGCGGACGGTCGCGGCGACCTCGTTGAGACGCTCGTCGGCGACGGGCACGACCGCGACGTTGGGCTCGATCGTCGTGAACGGGTAGTTGGCGGCCTCGGCGGCGACGCCGGTCAGCGCGCTGAACAGCGACGACTTGCCGGCGTTCGGCATCCCGACGATTCCGACCTTCATGCCGGCCACGCTCCGGCGAGCACCGTCCCGAGCAGCGCTCCGGCGACCACGTCGCTCGGATAGTGGACACCGAGGTATGGGCGGCTGACCCCGAACGCCACCGCCGCCGCGTACAGCGGCGCGGCCGGGGCGACCCGGCTGAACGCGCGCGCGGCCGCAAACGAGGTCGTCGCATGCGCGCTGGGAAACGACAGGCGCGAAACCACCGGCGTCAGCGGCTCGAGCCCGGCGAGCTGGGGCCGCGAACGGCGGACCACGAGCTTGACGGCGTAGTTGAGTCCGTAGGAGGCGGCGACGATCCCGACGCCGCGCAGCCAGCCTCGCCTGCGGGAGCGGTCGACGGTGGCGGCCGCGAGCCCGAGCACAAGCCAGCAGGCAGCATGTTCGCCGCTGCGTGAGAACGCCGAGATCGCCCGGTCGGCGACGGGCGTGTGCCAGCGCGTACGGGCAAGCAGCAGCGCGCTGCGGTCGAGCTCAGCGGGGGACACGCGCAGAGACTGTACGGACGACTAGGCGCGGGCGGCCGCAGGGGCGCCGTACCGAGCCGGTGAGTCGTCGTCGCAGTCGGCGAAGAAGCCGCCAACCACCTCGAGCAGATGGTCGATGCCGTCCGCCGCGAACAGGATCGGCTGGTATTTGGTGATGTCGTAGTCCTGGACGCCCATCGCGCCGATCTCGAGCGGGCGGATGTCGGCGCCGCGGAACTCCTCGATCTCGCCGTAGGACGACAGCAGACCGGCGCCGTAGGCGCGAAGCTCGCTGTCCTCGTAGACGACGCCGAACTCGATCGTGAACCAGAACACCTTGGCGAAGAACTGGCGCCCGGTCGGAGTCTCGAGCCGGCGCGAGGCGTGCCCGGCCAGGCGGTTGAGCTCGGCCAGCCGCGGGCTGGCGAGGATCCCGCCGTGGCCGATGACCTCGTGGATCAGGTCCGGCTCGGGCGTGTAGAGCGGACGAGCGTGGTGGCGGACGTACTGCGTCGAGTGAAAGACGCCGTCAGCCAGCGAGCCGTAGAACTCCTCAAATCCCACGAGCCCCGCGGCCGGGTGGTACTCAAAGCCGGTCAGCGGACGCAGGTGGTCCCCGACCTCGTCGAGCTGAGGTATGCGGTCTGCCGGGAGTGCGAGCCGCGTCATCGCAGCGCGGTACTCGCCGCAGGCGAGCCGCTCATGCTTGACCGCAAGCTCCCGGCAGACCGTACGCCATACCTCCTGCTCCTCCTCGATGTAGTCAACGCGCGGGATCGGCCGGCCCGGTTGCCAGTCGATCGCCAGCGACGCGATGTGGTTGCGCCGCGCCCGGTAGTCCGGGTCCGCAAAGCCTGGGTGATCGTCGGCGAGGTGGACGGTGACCGAGCCATCGGCCTCGGTCGTCACTGGTGCGTAGAGCTGACCTTCTTTGAACATTGATTAATTAAATGTGACTCGTGGTGCCGGCCACGCTGAGATTTCCGTCGGATGTACTCGTCACGTCGTCGGCTGCCCACGACAAAGCGTAGGCGCCGTCGTCGAGCTCCCGGCACAGCGGTGTTAGGCGCAGCGGCCGGAACGTGTCGCACATCACCGCCAGCTCGTTGGTGAAGCGCGTGCCGATCGACTTCTCGGCGAGCCCTGGCTGGGGTCCGTGCGGGAGGCCGGACGGGTGCAGCGTGATCGAGCCGATATCGATCCCCTTGCGCGAGCCGAACTCTCCGGAGACGTAATAGATCATCTCCTCGGACTGGAGGTTGGAATGGTTGTAGGGGATCGGGATCGCGTCGTCGTGCCAGTCGAGCATCCGCGGGCAGAACGAGCAGATCACGAAGTTCGGTCCCTGGAAGGTCTGGTGCACGGGCGGCGGCATGTGGATGCGCCCGGTGATCGGTTCGAAGTCGTCGACGTTGAACGTGTAGGGGTACACGTAGCCGTCCCAGCCGACGACGTCGAGCGGGTGGTAGTCGATCGCGTAGTGCTGATAGCCGTTGCGCACCCGCACGACGAGCTCGTAGTCGCCGCGGTCGGAGTGGGTCTCGAGCTCGCCCGGCGGGTGGAAGTCGCGGTGTGAGTAGGGCGCGTGCTCGAGCAGCTGCCCGTAGCGGTTGCGGTAGCGGTTGGGGGTCTCGATCTCGCCGGGGGTGTGGAACGTCAGCCACAGCTGGTCGCCCTCTGGGAGGAAGCGGTAGGTCGTCCCACGCGGGATCACGACGTAGTCGTGCGGGCGGTAGGGGAGCGTTCCGAACGTCGTCTCCAGCCGCCCGGCGCCCTCGTGGACGAACACGACCTCGTCGCCTTCACCATTGCGATAGAAGTAGTCCTGCGCCTTGCTCGGACGGCAGATCGCGATCTCGACGTCGTCGTTGTACATCAGCAGGCGCCGGCCGCGGATCGGGTCGTCGTTGGAGTCGAGCCCGCGCGTGTCGAACAGGTGGTGTGAATGCGCTTCCGGCACCCACTCCTGGCGCTTGATCGGCTCGAACTCGCCGATGCCCGTCACGCGGCACGGCGTCTGCAGGTGGTAGAGGATCGACTCGTTGCCCGAGAAGCCCTCGAACCCCATCACCTCCTCGGTAAGCAAAGTCCCGTTCTCGCGGAACGCGACATGGCGCTTGGCGGGCAGCCGCCCGCGTGCCTCGTAGCGCATCGACTACAGGTTCCCTCTGCGCTCCTGCTCGCGCTCGATCGCCTCAAACAGCGCCTTGAAGTTGCCTTCGCCGAATCCGCGCGCGCCGTGGCGCTGGATCACCTCGAAGAACACTGTTGGGCGGTCGCCGACCGGCTTGGAGAAGATCTGCAGCAGGTAGCCCTCGTCGTCACGGTCGACGAGGATCCCCAGTCGCCGCAGATCGGCGATGTCCTCGTCGATTGCGCCGATCCGCTCCGGGACCTCGGCGTAGTACGACTCCGGGATTGATAGGAAGCCGACGCCGCGCGCGCTCAGCTCGTCGACCGTGCTGACGATGTCGGTCGTCGAGACGGCGATGTGCTGGGCGCCGGCGCCGCGGTAGAAGTCGATGTATTCCTCGATCTGCGACTTGCGCTTGCCCTGCGCGGGCTCGTTGATCGGGAACTTGACCCGTCCGCTGCCGTCGGTCACGACCTTCGACATCAGCGCCGAGTATTCGGTCGAGATCGCCTCGTCGGAGAAGTGGATCATCTCCGTCATCCCGAACACGCGCTCGTAGTAGTGAACCCATTCCTCCATGTGTCCGAGCTCGACGTTGCCGACGACGTGGTCGATGCCGATCAGCAGCCCGTCGGCCGGCTCGGGCCTCGGGTCGCGCGGTTCGTAGCCGGGCAGGAACGCGCCCGTGTAGCCGCCGCGCTCGACGAACACGTGATGCGTGTCGCCGTAGGTAGCGATCGCCGATAGCTTGACCGTCCCGTGCTCGTCGGAGAGCTCGTACGGGGTCCGCAGGCCGCGGGCGCCGTGGGTGACCGCGTGCTCGTAGGCTGCGGCGGCGTCGGGGACGCTGAGCGCGATCGTGCGGACGCCGTCGCCGTGGCGCTTGTGGTGCTCGCCGATCTCGTCGTCGCCCGACAGGGTGCCCGTCAGCACGAGCCGGATCCGGCCCTGCTCGAGCACGTGTGAAACGCGGTCGCGGCTGCCGGTCTCCAGGCCGGAGTAGGCCGTCTCGGTGAACCCGAACGCGTGCGTGTAGTAGTAGGCCGCCTGCGCCGCGTTGCCGACGTAGAGCTCGAGGTGATCGATGCCATGGATCGGCATCACGTCGTTCTCGGGCACGGGGGGCCGTGTGACTTCTTGGGTCGCCATATGTTGTGCAATGATCCGCTGGTTGAGTCGCCATCACAACCCCGATTCGTTGCGTCCGGCTCGCTAATCGCCCCGGCATGGACGATGTAGACAGGCAGATCGTTGCGCTGCTCCGCGCGGATGCTCGCCGGTCGTATCTAGACATCGGCCGGCACGTCCATTTGTCCGCGCCGGCGGTCAAACGGCGCGTCGACAAGCTTGAACTCGAGGGCGTCGTGCTCGGCTACACGGCGATCGTCGATCCGAAGGCGTTCGGCTGGCACGCCGAGGCGTTCGTCGACCTGTACTGCGAGGGGGACATCAACGGCGAGGCGATCAAGCGCGCGGTCGAGCGCGAGCTGGGCGTGATCTCGGCGCACACGGTCGCCGGCGAGGCGAGCGCGCTACTGCACGTGCAGGCCGAGGACACCAAGGGTCTCGAGCAGGTGCTCGAGCGGATCCGCGCCGCCCGCGGCGTCACGCGCACCGTCACCGAGGTCGTGCTGTCGACGCTGTTCACCCGCTAGCGGAGCATCTAGCGCAGCGAGCGCGCGACCGCGAGCGCCTGGTCGAGCGTGTGCGTGCCCTCGATCAACACGGTGACCGCGCCGCGCTGCCAGGCGAGCACGTTGCCCGCGAGCCGGACTCGCTCTCGCTTGAATGCCCCCTCGGTTGTCATGAACAACACCTCGTGCGGCGCGCCGGAGAGGTAGACGCTCGGGCTGCCGTCGATCACCTGTTGGGCGACCTGCGTGCCGGGGCCGATCAGCTTGAGCACGATCGGGATCGTGGTGCCGCGAAATTCGGTGATCAGCGCGCCGCCGTCGATCACGGACAAACGGCCGCCGGCGACATCGGTGGCGAGGTACGTCGCGGTCGGATGCGGCGTCAGCAGAGCGGTGAAGCTCGCGGCGTGACGCGCGCGATCGACTGCGATCCGCTGCCCGAGCGCAAGCCGCTTGCCTGAGCCTGGCGGCAGCGCCGGAAGCTTCGGGACCCGCTCGATCGCGACGCCGCGCAAGCCGAACACGCGCAGGATCGTGTGTCGCGTCGACGGCACCGCGAACGCGACCGCCGCGAGCAGCAGCAGCGCGGCGAGCGCGAGCGCGAGCGAGCGCCGCGCCGGCCGGGTGACCCGCGGCCGCCAGGCGGCGTGCGCGCGCCGGTCGGGCAGGCGCGCGATCACCGCGGGGACGAGGTCGGGCGTCTGCGGGATCTCGAGCGCCTCGCCGAGCGCCACGAGCCGCTGTTCGAGCTGTTCGTTCATCGGGGTTCCTCCAACTGCTCGCGCAGCCGTTCCAGCGCCCGCGAGAGGCGCGACTTGACGGTGCCGACTCGCAGTGCCAGCGCTGTCGCGGTCTCCGACTCGGACAACCCGAGCAGGTAGCGCGCCGCGATCACGAGCTGGTCGTCCTCGGACAGGAGTCCGAGCTGCGCCGCCAGACGCGACCGCTGGTCGGCCGCGAGCGCCTCGTCCTCAGCCGCCGGCGCGACAATCGTGCCGGGTGGATCGTCGGCCAGCCGCAGCGTCAGCCCGTCACGCCGGCCGGCACCGCGGCGGCGGTTACGCGCCTCGTTGATCGCGATCCGCACCAGCCAGGGGCGAAACGGAGCCTGTTCTCGAAACCGGTCCAGCGCGAGCCACGCCTTCACGCAGGCTTCCTGGGTGGCGTCCTCGGCGTCAGAGCGCGATCCGCTGACAAGGTACGCGGCGCGAAACGCCACCTCCTGGTGGCGCCTGAGCAGCGACGCGTAGGCATCCTTGTCGCCGGCCTTCGCGGCCGCGACGAGCCGATGCTCCTCGGTCTGCGAATCGGTCGTGGTCGTCCTCAGATGCGCTGCGGCGTCCTCCTCTCGTGAGCCTGCCACGACGATCGGATCAACGCCAAGCCTGCGAGCGCAGCCACGACCAGCCCCGCGAAGACGAAAGGCGAGGCTGGGGGTTCGTTGCCGGCTGTCGTTGGACTGGTCGCGACCGGGGTCGGGTCAGCGCGAGCCGCCGAAACCGGGCGGGCGACCTCGCCCTCGTCGATGTCGTCGTGGTACACGTGCCTGCCGACCCGCACCGTGACTGTCCAGGTCTCGTAATCGGTCGGGACGGGGAGCCTGATCGACACCACCGAACGGTGCCGTGAGTCAAGCGGTGTCGCCCGGAAGCTCAGCACGCGCCCGCTCGGGCGCAGGTGAACGAACACGACCGGCACGCTGCCCGCGCGCGGCGCCCGCCCTCCGTCAAGATCGCCACCCAGGACCCACAGGTGCAGCGTTGCCGTGTGACCGCTCGGGAGCGAGAGCTGCTGGGGGTTGAAGAATGCGCCCCCCTTTGCTGCCGCGGCCGCCGGCCAGGCGCAAGCAGCGAGAGCGATCAGGATCGTGAGCCGTCGGACCATCGGGCCGTTTACACCGCTGGGCTCAGATCGGTTCCCGGGCCGCTCGGGAACCGATCCGGCGCGGGCGGTGTAGAGCCGGCGTGAACAACAAGCTCTGGAGATCGGCGTCGCTGGCGATCACGCTGCTAGGCGTGTGCGCGTGCGGCACGTCCGGGAGTTCCCACGCGAGTGCGACATCCGCGTGCGTACCGGCGCCGATCCACCATGGTGCGCCGCCGTCGTGGTCCGCCGCGGCGTGGTCATCCTCGAGTCCGGGCTTCCGCGTCCCGTATGCCTTGGCCTCCGGCGACACCGCGGGTGCGTTCTTCTTCGCCGACCCGATCCACGCCGGCCACCCGGAGAACCCGTCCAACAAGGTGCTCTGGATCGTCGGCTCCCGCCGCGACGGCCAGCCGCTGCGGATCGTCGCGCGCCGAACCGGCTCGTCGCAGGCCGTGCGGATGCAGTTCCCGGCCGACTCGAGCCCCGGCGAGATCTATCCCTCGGGCGTCGACCTACCAACCGCCGGTTGCTGGAAGCTGTCGCTCGCGTGGGGCGCGCACCGCGCGAGCATCGATGTCGAGGTCGCGCCACCGCGACCCGGGCAAGGCGACAGCGCGGCCAAACCCAAGCCGATCGACACGGGGCCGGTGCCGGCGTCCGAGCGCGCCGTGGCGGTGGCGCCGCTCCACGGCGCCAAGCTGACCGGGCGCACGGGCCTGCGGCTGCTCGTCGCCGACGACCCGCCATTCGTGCTCGACGTCGACACAGGCAACGTCACTCGCGTCACCGGCGTGCCGACCGGCGACCACCCGGTGCTGACGGTCGAGCAGGCCGGCCGCGACGCGGTGATCTGGGTCGACCACCGGACGGGCGCCCCGCAGCGCTACGTGTTGCGCCACGGGACCACGCACGCGGTGCCGCTCGCATCGGCCCCGGACGTCGGGCGCGAGCTCGCAGGTCAGGCCGCCCGGTCGCGGCACGCGCACGCGCGCCTGCACGGCGCGCAGCTCTGGGCGCTCGCCGGTGACTATGCGCTTGGCAACGGCCCCGGCTCGGGTCCTCCGTTGACGCTGACCGGCCTGCGGACGGGCGCGCGGCGCCGGCTGGCGTGGCCGAGCGCGATCCGCTTCACCGACGAGGCCGTGCTCGCGCCGGGTGGGCGCCTACTCGCCGTCGACTTCGCCGATCCCGCCTACCGCGCGACCGGGACACAGGTCACCGATGTCTGGCTGCTGGACCCCGCGACCGGCACTTGGCGCCACGTCCCCGGCACGCCCGCTTCGGTGCACCTGAAGTTCACCAGCTTCGCCTGGGCTCCCGGCGGTCGGCTCGTGCTGCTCGCCGGTCCGAACGGACCGCGCGCGGGGAACAACGTCGTCGCTGTGTGGAAGCCCCGGCAGCGCCGGTTGGCGCTGCGCCGCTTCGTGCTGCCGGCGCGTACGAGCGGCAGCGATGCGTTCCTGATCTGGTAGCGGCCACAGCGACCGCCGGCTGCGGTCGGGCCTACCCCGAGCTCGCGCCGTCGGGCACCTCGCACGGCAGCGCCGATGGGTCATAGTGCGCGCAGACCGCCAGCGGGCTCTGGAACAGCCCAACCGACGGCAGCGCCTGGCCGGTGAACGAGAACAGCGTCAGGTTGTCGTTCGGCGTGCCGGCGCCCGGTTCCCAGCCGACGCCAGGGATCCACTCCGGCTCCCAGTAGAACAGGCCGATGCCGCGGTGGTGCGGGACCTGGGCGAGAATTGACAGCAGGTCGTTGTAGAACGACAGCTGCCCGCCCGGCGTGGCCGGGTAGCCGTCCTCGACCTGACTGGCCTGCCAGACGAAGTTGCCGGTGCTGTCCCCGGCCGCGAGCGTCCACGCGTACTGGGACTCGGCGATCACGATCGGCTTGCCGTAGCGCTGCGCGAGGTCGTTGACGTTGCTCTTCATGTCAGCCAGCGGGCCGTGGAAGAACGTGTAGTACGACAGCCCGATGACATCGAACGGCACGCCGGCGGAGACCATGTGGTCGAAGAACCGGCGGCTGTCCGCGTTGTTGCCGCCCTCGTCGAAGTGCAGCATCACCAGCAGCTTGTGGCCAGAGGGGTTGGCGGCGCGCGCGCCGGCGACGCCGGCCTTCAGCAGCGTCGTCAGGTTGTCCCAACCGGTGTCGGCGGTCCAGTCGACCTGACCGACCGGCCACAGGATCCCGTTGCGGATCTCGTTGCCGATCGAGACCATGTCGACCGGGGTTCCCTGCGCGGCGAACGCGCGGATCACGTTGCTTGTGTAGCTGTTGACCGTCGAGGTCAGCTGGCTGAGGTCCTGGCCCTTCCAGGCGGCGGGGATGTCCTGGTGCTGGGGATCGGCCCAGAAGTCCGAGTAGTGAATGTCCAGATAGAGCTTGTCCCCGGAGGCCTTGATCCGCCGGGCCATCTTCAGGTCGCTCTGAAGGTCGCTGTAGCCGGCCGGCGGGTCGACCCATAGCCGCAGGCGCACATAGTTGGCGCCGTGGTGGTTGAGGATCGCCAGCGGCGAGGCGGCGACGCCGTTGTCGGTGAAGTGCGCGCCGGCGGCTTCCTCCTGGGGCTCGAACGACAGGTCCGCGCCGCGGTCTGGGATCACGTTGGCGGGCATCTGTCCGAACAGGCGCAGTTCGCCGATGCACGGCGGCGTGCCGTCGTTGTCGGTCACATCAACCTTGACGTAGCGCGCCATGACGTCCCGCTTTGCCGGCCAGTAGACGGGCTCGCCGGCCGGCACCGACTGCTGCTGCGCGTCGGCGACCGGGTGCATCGAGTTGGGATCGTTTCCGTAGGTGATGTTGACCAGCGCGGTTGTCGCGACCTTGCCGAGCGTGAGGCCGAAGCCGTCGAGCGAGCGGACACGGCCGAGGTCGATTGTCACGTTGCCGGTCCACTGGGTCGAGCACCACTGGGTGGTGGCGCTGCCGTCGATCGCGTTGGACGCCGGCGATCCATCGGCCTCGGTCGAGGCTGTCGCGGTCCCGGTCAGCGCGACGTTCAGCGAGGTTCCCGGCTGCTGGGGTGAGTCGGCGAGCGCGTTGCCGAACCTGACTGCGCGGTTGGGCACCAGCGCGACCGCGATCAGCGCGCACGCGCAGCTGAGCAGCACCACGGCCAGAACCCACCAGGGGCCGTGCGGGCGTGTCCTCATCATCTCTCCTCCTACCTCGGACCGACGTCACCTTTGTGAGCGCTAACAACCCGCTAAATACCCACGGGCCACCGCGCGGAAACGCGATCCCTAGGAGCCGAACCCGACGCGGTGGTCTTCGTTGTCGACGAGCACGTAGACGACGCTGTCGAGGTCGAGCGCGACCGTACCGTCCTCGGCGGCGAGCTCATGCCAGCCGTGGGTGCCGAGCGCCTGGCGCAGCTTCGACAGCTCGCTCGGGCCGACCCTGGCGCTGAGCACCTGGCCGCCGTCGAATCCGATGCTGACCTTCTGTGGCTTGTCGTTATCTGGCATCTCGTCAGTGCGCGGCGGGCTCGACGATCTCAGTCAGCACGCCGCCGGTGGAGGAAGGGTGTACGAAGGCTACCCGTGAGCCGCGGATTCCGGTTCGTGGCTGCTCGTCGATCAGCCGCATCCCCGCTTTTGCGAGCGCCGCGAGCGTCTCGTCGACCGAGTCGACCCGGTAGGCGACGTGGTGAAGGCCCGGTCCTTTGCGCTCCAGGAACTTGCCGACCGCGGTGTCGGGAGCGAGCGGCGAGAGCAGCTCGATGTGCGACTCGCCGACGTCGAGCAACACCGCTTCGACGCCTTGCTCGGTCACCGTCTCGCGGTGCACGAGCGCCATCCCGAGCGTGCCGCTGTAGAGCGCGATCGCGGCCTCGAGATCGTCGACGGCCACGCCGACGTGGTCGACTGCGGTGAGCATCGAGCGCCGGAGACTAGCGCTGACCGCGAGCGACTATCGGCGGCCGGGACGATCTGCCGGGTTGGTCGCGGTCGCCGCGGCGACCGACAGCCCGCCGATCCGCGACGGTGCGGCGCGCGGGACCTCGGACATGATCTTGTCGATGTCGGAGCGCTCGAGGACTTCGTTCGTAAGCAGCGTGCCGGCGAGCTCGTCGAGCTTGCCGCGGTTGGAGTCGATGATCCGGGTCGCGGCGCGGAACGCCTCGTCGGCGAGCTCCTTGATCTCCTCGTCGCGGATTCGGCGCGTCGATTCGGCGGCGCCCTCGTCGATCGCGCGCAGGGAGCCGGCGCCGGTGCCCATCGCGTATTCGTAGATCATCGCGTGGGCGATCTCGGCGACGCGCCTGAGGTCGTCGGAGGCGCCCGTCGTGATCGAGCCGAACACGATCTGCTCCGCAGCGCGTCCGCCGAGCAGCATCGTCATGAAGTCGATCAGCTCCTCGCGGGTCTTGAGGTAGCGGTCCTCCTCGGGCAGGTTCAGCGTGTAGCCGAGCGCCTTACCGCGGGGGACGATTGAGATCCGGTGGACACGGTCGACCGACGGCAGCAGTTCGCCGCAGAGCGCGTGCCCCGCCTCGTGGTAGGCGACGACGCGCTTCTCGTGGTCGGTCAGCGCGCGAGAGGACTGCATGCCGGCGACGACGCGCTCGAGCGCTGAATCGAAGTCCTTCATCGCGACCTCGCGGGCTTCGCGGCGCGCGGCGAAGATCGCTGCCTCGTTGCAGATGTTGGCCAGGTCGGCACCGGTCAGGCCGGCGGTCTGGCGAGCGAGCAGCTTGAGGTCGACGGTCAGCTCGAGCGGCTTGTTGCGCGAGTGGACCTCGAGGATCCGCTCGCGGCCGACGACGTCGGGCGGGGAGACGAAGATCTGGCGGTCAAAGCGGCCTGGCCGAAGCAGCGCGGGGTCGAGCTTGTCGAGCAGGTTCGAGGCGGCGATCACGACGACTTCCTTGCGCGAGGTGAACCCGTCCATCTCGACCAGCAGCTGGTTCAGCGTCTGGTCACGCTCGCCGGAGATGTCCATGCCGCGGTGGCCGCCGACCGCGTCGAGCTCGTCGATGAACACGATCGCAGGCGACTTCTTGCGCGCCGCCTTGAACAGGCGGCGGATCCGCGCGGCGCCGAGGCCGGCGAACATCTCGACGAACGACGCAGCCGACTGTGAGAAGAACGTCGCGCCCGATTCGTGCGCGACCGCCTTGGCGAGCAGCGTCTTGCCGGTCCCGGGCGGCCCGTGCAGGAGGATGCCCTTCGGAACCTGGGCTCCGATCTCGCGGAAACGCTTGGGGTTGCGCAGGTAGTCGACGACCTCGCGCAACTCGTCCTTGGCCTCGTCGGCGCCGGCGATCTCGTTCCAGCCGATCTGAGGGCTGGAGTCGGGCTTGAGCTTGCTGGGGCCCGTCTTGGGCATCAGCCGCATCAGCCAGAAGACCGCGACGACCAGCAGCCCCATGAAAATGATGGGCAGCCAGCTTTGCAGCCAGGAATACAAGTCCGAATAACCGAGGAAGGTGGCCAGAGTCATGCCGCTCACCGGGTCATCGGCACGCTGGGCCCGCTACTCAACCCGCTCTAGACGAGGATTCGGGTTGTAGCGCCGTCCTGCCTTTGCGCACGGGTGTCCATCGACTTGGACGATGTCGGCGGTGAAGTCGTTGTCGCCGCGGATCAGCGACGAGCCGACCCCGTAGGCGTCGACCGGGATCGCGGCGGCCTCAAATTCGCGGATCCGGTCCACCGTGAAGCCGCCACTGGCGACGATCCGCACGCTTTCAAAGCCGGCGTCGTCGAGCGCGGCGCGGACCTTCTCGACCAGGCGTGAGTTCACCCCGGTCGGCTTGAAGCCTCCCATCTCGTTCACCAGCGAGCGGTCGACCATGTCCTCGGACGTGTCCAGCCGCACGCCCCACAGCTTCGGGCCCAGCGCGGAGGCGACCTCGATCGCGGTTCCGACCGAGTCGTTGACGAAGTCGACGAGCACGGTGATGTTCATCTCCGAGTGCAGGCGGTCTGCGAACACGGTTGCGGCCTTGACCGTGTCGCCGCCGTACGCCGCGATCAGTCCGTGCGGGACCGTGCCGATCCCGCGACCGCCCCACCACGACGCCTGTGCGTCGGTCGAGACGCCGATCGCACCCGCGACGTGCGCGCTCCAGCCGTCGCCCGTCTGCACGAGCCAGTGGTCGTGGCGCGCCGGGAAGTAGAAGATCTGCTTGCCGTTGGCGGCGGCGACCACCTCGGAGACGTTGCGCATCACCAGTGAGCGGCGCGCGAGACATCCCAGGTAGACGGTCTCGAGATGCGCGAACAGGCTGTAGTCGCCCTCGATCGTCATCACCGACTCACGCGACGAGATCCGGTCGCCCTCGCGCAGCGCGTACACCTCGAGGTCGTCCCAGCCGAGCACCCAGGCGCCGTCCTGCTCGTGGCCGGAGCAGGTCTTGAGGATCGCGATCGCCTCGTCGATCCCCCCGAGAACCGAGTCGTGCTTCTGGAACACCTGCATCATCACTCGCGGGTGATGACCCTCGGCCTCGAGCAGCGACTTCGTGTGCACGAAGTACGCATCGGAGTAGTAGCCCTCCCGAATCCGCTGCACCGGCAGGCGAAAGATCGCCGGATCGAGGCGGGCGGACACCTGCGTCGCCATGCGCGGGAGTGTATTTGAGCTCTGGTACGCTCGTTTCGCGATGCTTTGCATCAAGACTCGACACCGCTGACCCCGCGCCACGCCACCGCCGCCGCTCGCTGAGAGCCCGCCAGGCGGTCACGTCCTGCCGTTTGTCCCTGTCGAGAGTGCTTGATGAATTCGTACCTGCGCGTACTGCGCCACCGAGATTTCCGTCTGTTATTCCTGGGCCAGTCGGCCAGCGCTGTCGGCGACCGCGTGGTCGTGGTCGCGATCGCGCTGTTCATCACGCAGACCACGGGTTCGGTCACCGACCTGAGCATCGTGCTCGCGGCGCAGTCGCTGCCGCTCGTCGGGCTGCTGCTGTTCGGTGGCGTGTGGGCGGATCGCCTGCCGCGCCACCGGATCATCATCGCGACCGATGTCGTGCGGGCCGGTCTGCACGCCGGGCTCGCCGTGCTGATCTTCAGCGGCGCCGTCCGGATCTGGCAACTCGTCCTGATCGAGGCTGCGTTCGGCGCCGCGCAGGCGTTCTTCCAGCCGGCCTACAGCGGCCTGATCCCGCAGACGGTGCCCGAGGGTCTGATCCAGGAGGCGCGGGCGTTGACCGAGTCGGTCGAGGATCTCGCCTACCTGCTCGGGCCGGCGCTCGCGACCGCGCTGGTGCTCGGGATCGGCGCCTGGGAGGCGTTCGCGTTCGACGCGTGCACGTTCGTCGTCAGCGCGCTGTTGCTTGCGCGCGTCAACCCGCGGTCGCGTGGCGAGCAGAGCGAGTCCGGACCGCTGCTGGCGCAGCTGCGGGGCGGCTGGCACGAGGTCCGTTCGCGGATCTGGGTGTGGGCGACGATCGCCGGCTTCGCCGGCGCGGTGCTGTTCGTGTACGCGCCGTGGTACGCGCTCGCGCCGGTGATCGCTCGCGACGCCTACGGCGGCGCCGGCGTGTTCGGGCTGGTCGAGAGCATCGCCGGCGGCGGTGCGGTGATCGGCGCGATCTGCGCGCTGCGCTGGCGCCCACGGCGGCCACTGCGCGCCGGGCTGTTGATGGTGCTCGCGTGGCCGGTGATGGACGCGTCGTTCGCGCTACACGCGCCGATCGAGTGGGTCGCCGTGTGCGCCGCTGCGACCGGCTTCGGGTTTGCGCTGATGGTGATCTGGTGGGAGACGGCGCTCGCGCGCCACATTCCGGCGCGCGCGCTGTCGCGCGTGTCGAGCTATGACTGGATGGGGTCGCTGGCGTTGCTGCCGCTCGGCTACGCGCTCGCCGGACCGCTTGCGAACGCGTTCGGCGCCCGGCACGTGCTGCTGGTCGGCAGCTTGATCGGGCTGGTGATGCTCGTGATCACGCTCCTCCCGCGCGAGACACGCGAACTCGGCAACCCGCCGGACCCAACTGACGAGACGATCACAGCCGGAGCGCTCGCTGACGTAACGTAGTACTCCCCACCATGAATACGATCGCATTCGAGCCGCCTCGGGCGGCGCCTGGCTTCGTCCTCGGATCTCGCTGTAGCTCCGCTACAGCTTCGCTCCTGCGTCCTTGCCAGTCATCCACCCGAGACGCCTCTCGGTGCGACCGTATTCAGGGCGGGAAGCACCGGGCTGCTTGATGATCGATTTCACGGTCCAGACCGTCATCGACCGACCCGTCGCCGAGGTGTTCGCATACGTCACCGATCCGTCGAAGCTGTCGACGTGGCAGACCAACACGGTCTCGGCGATGACCGTCGGCGGCGGCCCCGTCGGGCTGGGCTCGCGAGTGATCGAGGTCCACCGGATGCCGGGCGGCAAGGAGATCAGCCAGGTCGTGGAGTTCTGGGAGTTCGAACCGGACCGACGGTTCTCGATGCGCGTCGTCGACGGTCCGATGCCGATCGACGGCCGGATCGCGTTCGAGCCGCACGAAGGCGGCACGCGGATGCGCTTCAACGTCTACGGCGAGCCCGGAGGCCCGCTGAGGTTCGTCAAGCCGGTGATGCGTTGGGCGCTGCGACGCGAGTTCACCAAGTACTGCCAGACGCTCAAGCGCGTCATGGAGGACGTCGACTAGTAGATGGTTGATTCCGCGGCCGCAGAATCAACCATCAGCTCAGCAGTTCGCGGGCGATGTCGGCGTAGAACGTCGCCGCAAAGCCGAGGTCGCGGACGTCGATCCGTTCGTCGGCGTTGTGGACCAGCGGCGCGGTCTCGAGCAGGTTCATGTGGCGCTGGGGGAAGAAGCCGTAGGCGAGCAAGTCGGGGAACGCCTCGCGAAACCAGCGCGAGTCAGAGAATCCCGGGAGGATCACCGGGACGGTCTCGGCACCGGCGTCGTTGGCGCGCACCCAGCGGTCGATCGCCTCGGTCACCGGGCTCGACACCGGCGAGTCGTTGCCGATCACCTGCTCGGTGAACGCGATCTCGAGCTTGCCGGCCTCGTCGCCGAGGACCTCTGCGATCCGCCGGCGGGCGGCCTCCTCGCCGAGCCCGGGCGGCACCCGGCAGTCGATCTTCAGGTACGCGCGCGACGGGATCACGTTGATCTTGTCCGACGCGTGGGCCATCGTCGGTGACAGCGTCACGCCGAGCATCGGCTCGAGCAGCGTCAGCAGCGCCGGGTCGGTGGCCCCGATCTGCGAGACCGCGTCGCGAGGGTCGGACGGGTCGAGACCAAGCCCGGACAGCAGCGCGGTCGGGACGTCGGTCATCTCGAACGACGGCTGCTGGGCGGCGAGCTTCTGCAGCGCCGGGCCGAGCTTGAGCAACGCGTTGTCGCCGGTCCGCGGGATCGACGCGTGGCCGGCCGCGCCACGCGCTGTCAGCGTGAACCGGAAGATCCCCTTCTCCGCGCAGCAGATCCCGTAGCGCCGGTGGCCGGCGAACTCGAACACGTCGCCGGCGCCCTCGTTGAGAAGCATGTCGCAGCGCACACTGTCGGGATGCTCGGTGGTCAGCCAGTGGGCGCCGACGTCGCCGCCGGTCTCCTCGTCGGCGACGAACACAAGCTTCAGCGTGCCGCTCGACGGCCGCCACCCTTCGCGCGCGAGCGCTGCGCCGGCGACGGCCTCGGCCGCCACCTGCGATTTCATGTCAAGCGCGCCGCGGCCCCAGAGCATGCCGTCGACGACATCGCCCGACCACGGGTCGTGCTGCCAGTCCGTCGGCTCGGCAAGCACCGTGTCGACGTGGCCGAGGTAGCAGAGCGTCGGTCCATCCCCGTCGCCGTCGAGGTCGGCGACGAGGTTCGGTCGGTCGTCGGTGGCGGCCAGCAGCTCGGTGCGAAACCCCGCCTGGGCCAGGTAGTCGGCGAGGTACTCGATCGCGGGCCGCTCGTTGCCTGGCGGGTTGACCGTGTTGAAGCGGACCAGGCGCTGGAGGACTTCGGTCGTCTCTGTCTGAAGGTCGGGCATCGTGCCGGGAGCCTAACGGGCCGCGTACGATCCCCCGCGTGCCCGCCGCCCCCGAGGACCTCGCCCTCGCGCTCGAGCTCGCCGACGTCGCGGACCGGATCACGCTCGGTCGGTTCCTCGCCGAGGACCTGATCGTCGAGACCAAGCCCGACCTGACGCCGGTCAGCGAGGCCGACACCGCGGTCGAGCGCGCGCTTCGCGAACGCCTCGCCGAGGTCCGCGCCGGCGACTCCGTGATGGGTGAGGAGTACGGCGACTTCACGGCGCCCGACGCCACGCGCCGGTGGATCGTCGATCCGATCGACGGAACCAAGAGCTACGTGCGCGGGATCCCGGTGTGGGCGACGCTGCTCGCGCTCGAGGACAGGGGCGAGGTGACCGTGGCGGTCGTGTCGGCGCCGGCGATGGGCCGGCGCTGGTGGGCGACGAGCGGCGGCGGCGCGTTCACCGACGACGTCGTGATGCCAGGGACGCGCGCGCTGAGGGTCTCGGCGATCGGACAGCTCATCGACGCGCAGCTGTCCTACGCAGGGCTCGAGGACTGGCAAGAGCTCGGGCGCGTCGACGCGGCGCTCGAGCTCGTCAACGCGTGCTGGCGGTCGCGCAGTCTGGGCGACTTCTGGGCGTACATGCTGCTCGCCGAGGGCGCGATCGAGATCGCGCTCGATCCGATCGCCTCGCTCTGGGATCTGGCGGCGCCACAGCTGATCGTCGAGGAGGCCGGCGGACGCTTCAACGACCTCGGCGGCGCGCGCACGGCCGACGGAGGCGACGCGATCGCGACCAACGGGCTCGTGCACGAGGCGGCGTTGGCGATCGTCGGGCGCTGATCGTGGGCGGCGAGTCAGACAGGCGAGGGTGGCGGCCACAGACGCTCGCGATCGCCGCGGGCCGTGACGAGTCCCCCGGCGCGCCGCTGAACATCCCGCCGACGTTCACCGCGACATACCGCGACGGCGGCGAGATCGGCTACGGCCGCTTCGGCAACCCGAGCTGGTCGGCGTTCGAGGACGCGATCGGCGCGCTCGAGGGCGGCCATGCGGTGGCGTTCTCGTCCGGTCAGGCGGCCACTACGGCGCTGCTGGCGCCGCTGGGGCGTGGCGCGACGGTGATCTTCCCGGATAGCGCCTATGGCGGCACGCGCGCGCTGTTGGGTGAGCTCGAGCAGCGCGGCGAGGTCACGTTGGCGCCCGTCGACGTCGCCGACACCGACGCGGTCCTCGCCGGGCTGTCGGACGCACGGATGCTGTGGATCGAGTCACCGACCAACCCCGAGCTCAGCATCGCCGAGCTGCCGCGGGTGCTCGAGGCCGCGCGCGCGGCGCGGGTGCTGACCGTCGTCGACAACACCTTCGCCACCCCGGTGCTCCAGCAGCCGCTGAGGCTCGGCGCCGATGCGGTGCTGCATTCCGCGACGAAGTACATCGGCGGCCACTCCGACCTGGTGATGGGCGTCGTGATATCCGCCAGTCCCGATCGCCGCGACTTGCTCGTGGAGCATCGGACGATGCGCGGCGCGATCCCCGGCACGATGGAGACCTACTTGGCGCTCCGGGGGGTCCGGACGCTGCCGCTGCGGGTACGCCAGCAAACCGATACCGCCGGCGAGCTTGCGCGGAGGCTGGCCGACGACGAGCGCGTCGGCCACGTCCACTATCCGGGCCTGGAGTCCGACCCCGGCCGTGAGCGCGCGGCCGCGCAGATGAGCGGCTTTGGCGGGATGGTGTCTTTCGTGATGGCCGACGCGGGCACCGCCGACCGGCTCGTCGCGGCGCTGCGCCTGATCGTCGGCGGCACGAGCCTTGGGGGGGTCGAGACGACGATCGATCGGCGTCGCCGGTGGCCGGGCGAGGATCGCGTGCACGAGGGGCTGCTGCGGCTGAGCGTCGGGCTCGAGCACGTCGACGACCTGTGGGAGGACCTCGACCGGGCGATCGCCGGATCAGCCTGAGCGACTACTCATCGACGCTCGCCTCCGACCAGCCCGCAGGCCGCTCGCGCGCGAGCAGGTCGAAGTACAGCAGCGCCGTCGTCAGCGCCGCGAACGAGCGGATGATCGTCCCGACCGCGATCCCGAGGATCACATCGCCGGCGCTGGTGTGATTTGAGCCGACCGAGCCGGCCACCTCGCTGAGCCCGAGATTCACCGCCGTGGTCAGCACGACGACGCCGAACACGTGCAGGTAGTGACCGCGGGTCAGCTCGCCGCTGCGGCGCAGGGCCCCGAGCCAGTCCGGGTGTTCGAGCGCCGCCGCTTGGGCGACGACGACCCAGCGGACAAGGAGCAGCACGCCGGGGATCACGAACGCCAGCAGCCCGATCCCGATCCCGATCCCCGCGGCGATCTGCGCGGCGGCGACGACCGGCAGCACGCGGGCGACGCGCTGGACGACGGTCAGCAGTCGCGGCCGCTCGCCCTTCGCGATCGAGATCACGGCGTGGGCGTACAGGGCCGAGATCAGCGGGCCGACGAGCGAGATGTCGACGAGCACGAGGATCAGCGCGGTCGAGGCGTTGCTGGTGTGCCGTCCGATCGGCGCCGAGCCGAGCGCCAGCAGCACGACGAGCTCATACGGCGCGGTGACCGCGAGCGCGAGCACCAGGAACAGCACCGGGTAGCTGGCGTACAGCGACACGGCCGCACGAATAATCTCCCCGACCGAACGCGGGCGCAGGACGTCGATCGGCGGCTTGCCGTCAGGCACTAGTGTCCCGAGTCGCAAGTTCGCGCCATTCGAGGCACCCCCGGCGGCGCCAGGCTTCGTCCTCGTCGCCTCGCGCAGCGCTGCTGCGCGTCGGCTCCTGCGTCCTTGCCTGGCATCCACCAGTGGCGCCTCTCGGTGCCCACGAACTTACGACTCGAGACACTAGGCAACGTCCACCACGCTTGCGTCCGGGATCGCGGCGATCAGCGCGTCGGTGGAAACCTCGAACACGGCGTGGGGGGTGCCGGCCGCGCACCAGACCGTCTCAAACCGCCGCAGAGAACTGTCGATCACCGTCTCGAGCTCGCGGTCGTGCCCGAGCGGTGGGATGCCGCCGATCGAGAAGCCGGTCGCGGCCCGGGCCGCGTCGGCGTCGGCGGGCTTCAGCCCCAGGCGCTTGGAGGCCACCCGCCGGTCGCCGGCGCAGAGCACCATCACCGGCGTCTCGTCGCGGACGAATACCAGCGACTTGACGATCTGCGCCGGCTCGCATCCGACCGCGGCGGCCGCCTCGGCGACCGTGCGCGCCGAGTCGTCGAGCGCGAGCACGGAGATCGTCAGACCGCGCTCCCGAAGACGCCCCTGGAGTTTTGCCGCCGTCGGATGCATGAGGTGCCGTGAAACGGTATCTGGGCTGTCGGCGAGCGGCTTGCAGGTGCCGCTGCGCGCATACTGCAGTCATGGAGCGCCTGTTCGACACCGGCGAGCCGGCCGCCGCGGGCGGCCGCCGCCAGCCGTCGCCCGACGCACCGCTGGCGACGCGGCTGCGCCCGCAAACGATCGACGAGTTCGTCGGCCAGCAGCGGCTGCTCGCGCCCGGCTCGACGCTGCGGCGCGCGATCGAGGACGGCCACCCGCACTCGATGATCCTGCACGGACCACCCGGCAGCGGCAAGACGACGCTTGCGCGGCTGATCGCTGCCGCATCCGACGCGGCATTCGAGGAGGAGAGCGCGGTCGAGGCTGGCCGCGCCCAGGTCCGCGCGGTGATCGAGCGCGCGCGCCAGCGCCAGGCGACCAGTGGCGCGAGGACGATCCTGTTCCTCGACGAGATCCACCGCTTCAACAAGGCCCAGCAGGACGCGCTGCTCCCGGCGGTCGAGGAAGGGCTCGTGACGCTGATCGGAGCGACGACGGAGAACCCGTATTTCGAGGTCAACTCGGCGTTGCTGTCGCGCACTCGCGTGTACGAGCTCGAGACGCTGTCGACCGCCGACGTGCGGGTGCTGCTCGAGCGCGCGCTCGAGCGCGAACAGTGCGGTCCCGCCTCTGGGGTCGACGAGGACGCGCTCGAGTTCCTCGCACAGCGCTCCGGCGGCGACGCACGGACCGCGCTGAACGCGCTCGAGCTCGCGTGCGAGACGGCCGGCCCGGGCGCGACCGTGACGCTTGCCCAGGCTGAGGACGCGCTTCAGCGGCGCGCGCTGCTCTACGACCGCAAGGCCGACCGTCACTACGACACGATCTCGGCCTGGATCAAGGCCACTCGGGGCTCGGATCCCGATGCCTCGCTCTACTACCTGGCGGTGATGCTCGAGGGCGGCGAGGACCCTCGATTCATCGTGCGCAGGATGGTCGTGCTCGCCTCCGAGGACATCGGCAACGCCGACCCGCAGGCGCTGACGGTCGCCACGGCCGCCGCGCACGCGGTCGAGCACGTGGGGATCCCCGAGTGCCAGTTCGCGCTCGCGCAGGCAGCGATCTACCTGTCGCTGGCGCCGAAGTCCGACGCCGCCAAGCGCGCCGTGTTCGCCGCCCGCGACCACATCCGCGAGCGCGGCGCCGACGTGCCGCCGGCGTACCTGCGTTCCTCGACGCGCAGCGACGGCGGCTACGACAACCCCCACCGGCGGCCCGGCCACCTCTCGCCTCAGGAGCTGCTGCCCGACGAGGCGATCGGCGCGCGCTTCTACGAGCCCGACGCCGCCGAGGCGGCGCTGCGCGAGCGGCTGGAGGAGATCCGCCGCGGGCGCGGGCGCGACTGAATCAGCGCCTGGGTGAGCGCCTGAGTGAGCGGCTGAGTCAGCCGCCGATCGGGGCGCGTGGGTTTGCGCCCCAGAACAGCTGCGTGCCGAGCATCCCGATGAGGTGCACAGCGACGATGTTGACCACCATCGACTTTGCGGTCGCGCGACCGACTCCGACCGGCCCGCCACTGGTCGTGTAGCCGTAATAGCAGCCGACGAGCACGATCACGGTCGCCATCGTCATCGCCTTGGCGATGCTGTAGAGCAGGTCGGGTGGGTTCTGGAACTCCCAGAAGATCAGCGAGTAGCCGCCTGACGAGACGCCGCCGACCTGCTGCACGACCGCGAGGTAGCTGGCGAAGAACCCCCAGCCGACGCCGCCCAGGTATACGAACGGCAGCACGATCCACGAGGCCAGCAGCCGTGTCGCGCACAGGAACGTGATCCCGCTGATCCCCATCACCTCGAGCGCGTCGATCTCCTCGGAGATCCGCATCGACCCGAGCTCGGCGACGATCCCGGTCCCGACCTTGGCCGCCATCATGTAGCCGAACACGAGCGGGACGAGCTCGCGCAGGTCGCACCAGGCCGAGAACACGCCGGAGTACTGCGGCGCTCCCTGTGCGCGCAGCAAGTACGCGCCCTCGATCCCGCACTGCAGGCCGATGATGAACACCAGGCCCCAGATCACGAGCGTCGAGGAGACCATCAGGATCCCCGCCTGACGCAGCGCCTCGCCGGTGAACCGCAGCACCTTCAGGTTGAACACGTCGCGCACGACGGTGCCGATGAACTTGACCATCAGGCCGGAGCTCACGAGCCAGCCGCGAGGCGTGTCGAGCACGCCGTTGGGCGATGGGCTCTGGACGCTCATGCCGTCACTTCGCGATCGTGGTGATTGCGGGATGGGTCGCGAGCAGCACCTGCGTGAAAACGTAGTTGAACGCAAAGATCCCGAGGAATGCGATCACGACCGCTTGGTTGACGGCGCGGCCGACCCCCGCGGCCCCGCCCGAGGCGGTCATCCCCTTGTAACAGCAGACGATTGCGATGATCGCGCCGAACAGCGTCGTCTTGACGATCGACGCCCACAGGTCGGTCGGCTCGGCGTTGTTGGCCAGAGTCGCGAAGAACGGCCCGAGCGGCGCATGGTTGACCAGCGTCGCGAGCACGCCGCCGAAGATCCCGAACAGCAGCGCGTAGATGTCGAACAGGCCGGTCACGAGCATCAGCGCGAGGAATCGCGGCACGACGAGGTTCTTGATCGGATCGACGCCCATCACGACCAGCGCGTCGAGCTCGTCGCGGATCTTGCGCGCGCCGAGGTCGGCGGTGATCGCGGTCCCGGCGACGCCCGCGACGACGATCGCGTCAACGAACGGTGCGAACTCGCGGATCGAGGCGAGCACGAAGAAGCCCCCGAGGCGGTCGAGCGCGCCGAACAGGACGAGGAAGTTGGCCGCCTGCAGCCCGGGCGCTTCGTATCCGAACGCGACCGTTGAGAGCAGCATCGGGAACCAGCAGAGCTTCATCGCGAACAGGAACTGGAGGACGAACTCGTTTCCGTACGGATACGGCGGTCGCAGCGCCGACGAGATCGTCTGGCCGGTCAGCAGGCACATGCGGCCGGTTTCCTCGACCGTCTGCCTGGTGATCAAAAACGCCCGGTCGAGGATCGCCGTCATCCGCGCGGTGCCCCCGGATCGGTCATCTCAGCGGCAGCCGACGTCGCCGTCGGTGACGAGCGTCTGCCCATTGCTGAAGTGGGTCAGCGCGTGGTAGGCCCACTTGTGGTTGGGCGGGCAGTAGGTCGTCGCCAGCCAGTCGCCGCGGCCCGCGAACAGGTGCAGCGAGTGGAGCACGATCGGGACTCCGGCGACGACCTGCAGGACCTTTGGGATCACGACGTGCAGACGGTAGGACCAGCGGCCCGACAGCTTCGAGATCGTGCCGACGACCGGGGTCTGTACGCGGGCGGGGTTGTTGAGCACGGTGTAGGCGAAGACCACGTGCTGCCCGCCGTTGACGATCGTGATCTTCGGATAGGTGAAGTTCGTGTCGGCGGTCGCGACGCCGGAGCCCCCGCCCATGATCGAGTCTCGCGGGCATCCCTTGGGGCCGAGCGCGTTCAGCCGCCGATACGAGCAGGTCGGGAACTTGTCGCCGTTGAACAGGCCGCCCTTGGGGAACCACACGTCGACCGTCTGTACGAGCGCGAGCTGGTAGTCGGGCGGATAGTGGATCTGCAGCCGCAGGTCGAGCTTGACGCCCTGCGGATGGGCCGGCGTCCCGGCCTTATTCGGGGTCACCTTCGGACTGACCGTGACCGTGATCGGCGAGGGCTGCGCGAGCGCGACCGCGGCCGTCAACGCGAGCAGCACGACGGCGAGCCCAGCGGGACGGCGCATGATCTGCAAATACTACTGTTTCTAGACCGCTACTTGTGGCAGGGGATCGAATCGGTGAACGTCGACGATCCGCCCGTGTTGTAGCCGGTCTTGACGCTGAATGGCCAGTGGCCGGATCCGCAGCCGGTCGTCGCGAGATACGAGCTCTTGCCGACGGTGACGTTCAGGAACGTCAGCTCGATCGGCACGCCGGCCACGACCTGGAGCACCTGCGGCACGGTCACGTGGAGCTTGTAGGCGAACTTGCCGCCCATCCGGCTGATCTTGCCGATGACCGGCGACTGGACGCGAGCCGGGTTGTTGAGCACCGTGTAGAAGTACACGCGCGTGGCGCCGCCGTTGACGACGGTGATCTTCGGGTGCGTGATCGTCGTGTCCGCGTATGCGTTGCCGGTGCCGGTGCCCATGATCGACGCCTTCGGGCACCCTGCCGGGCCGACCGCGTTGAGCTTGTTGTAGGAGCACGACGGATATTTCGAGCCGTTGTACAGCGCTCCCTTCGGGAACAGGATGTCGAACGTCTGCACGATCGGCTGGTCGGCGCTGCCGAGCGACTGCCAGGAGATCTTGGTCTTCAGCGTCACGCCCTGGGGATGGCTGGGCGTCCCCGTCCGGTTGGGCGAGATCGAAGCCTTGACAGTGACCTTCGGCGCCGTCGCCGAATCCGCGATCGCGGCGGCTGCACCACCGGCTGCGAGGATGGCGAGCACCGCAACGACTCCTAGCTTGCGCATGATCGTGGACCTTCCTGTGTGGGGTTAGCGCCCTTACTCCCGGAGCGCGGGCATACGCTAGCGGAGTTCGATCAAACATGCACAGCAATGTTCCTAAGGGCCGAGCAGGCATGCTAACGGGGCATTAAGACCCCTTTGCGATTCGGGAACGCGCGCGTCTATACTGCGCGCGGCGGGTGGGACCGGCCTGCCACCCACCGACGGATTAGGGCCGGACCGCCCCACCCGATGCAGGAGCGTCTTTGTCCTCGCTGACCCGCGAAGTCCCCGGTCCGGTGGCCCCACCGCCCCGGCCCACGGGGCCGACACCACCGCGGGTCCGCTCGCCCTGGCGGCTGGTCGCGGTCGGGGCACTCGTCGTGATCGTGGGGATCGTCGTCTACCTGCTCACGCGCACGAGCGACTACCACTACCGCGTCAACTTCATCGACGCCGGTCAGCTCGTCGACGGCGACCTCGTGCGGATCGGCGGGATCGAGGCCGGCAAGATCGACGCGATCCGCCTGACCAACAACGGCCAGGCGCAGATCGAGCTGTCGATCGACTCGAGCTTCGGCCCGTTACGAGACGGAACGACGGCGACGATCCGAGCGCAGAGCCTCGTCGGGGTCGCCAGCCGCTACATCTCGGTCAGCCCAGCCCCGACGTTCCACCCCGCGCTTGCTTCCGGCGGGGTGATCCCGGCGAACCGCACGAGCGGGATCGTCGACGTCGACGAGCTGTTCAACGCGCTCAACGCGAACACGCTCCAGGGGCTGCGCGGCGTGATCCGGGGCTTCTCGGCGTGGTACGCGGGCAAGTCCGCTCAGGCCAACCTCTCGGCGCAGTACTTCCCGCCCGCACTTCGGGCCTACTCGCGGCTGTTCGCCCAGCTCGACGCCGACACGCCGACACTGCAGGCGTTCCTGAAGCAGACGGGCGCAGCGCTCGGCGCGATCGACCAGCGATCGGGGCAGTTGACTGACCTGGTCACGCAGGCGCGCGTCACCGCGCAGGCGCTCGGCTCCGACAACCGGGCGCTCTCGCAGGCGCTCGTCAGTCTGCCCGGCGCGCTCAACAAGGGCTCGGCGACGTTCGCGCGGCTCCGGACGACGACACTGCCCGCGCTCTCGCACCTCGTCGCCGTCACAAAACCGGTGATTGCTCCGCTCGAGCCGTTCCTCACCCGGCTGGAGCCAGTGCTCAACGAGGCGACGCCAGCGTTCGCGCGCCTGAGCCAGCTGTTCAACACGCCGGGTCCCAACAACGACCTCTACGACGCGCTGCTCGACCTGCCGCCACTCGCCAAGCAGGTGTCGGGCGACTTCCCGCGTGCTGTCAAGGCGCTGCACAAGTCGACGCCGGTGTTCGAGTTCGCGCGGCCGTACATCCCTGATCTCGTCGCGTGGGTAAGCAACTGGGCCGGCCTGTTCGCACCGTATGACGCCAACGGTCACTACGCCCGGACGGTCCCGGTGTTCGATGCGTTCGGGTTCAGCGACGACGCCCAGGGCGGCACGCTGATCGCGAAGCCGACCAACCTGCGGGGCAGCGGAGGCAACCTGGAGCGGGGCTTCCTGCACCGCTGCCCGGGCGGTGCAATCGCGGCGCCGTCCGACGGTTCGGCTCCGTTCGTCGACTCCGGACCGCTCTCGAACGTGCACTGCCGCGCGTCAGAGACGATCGGAGGGACGCCGTGAAGGTCGTCCGCGCCGCGCTGACCGTGCTCGTGTTCGTCGGGATCGGCGCGCTCGTGGCAGCGCTGATCAGCTCGCGCACCGACAGCGGGAGCGGCGGCTACATGGTGCGCGCGGTGTTCGACAACTCGTCGTTCGTGATCCCTGGCGAGGACGTCAAGGTCGCCGGCGTCAAGGTCGGCACGATCCGGGCCGTCGACCTGACCGCGCAGAACAAGGCGGCGATCGTGCTCGAGATCGACAACTCCCGGTTTGCGCCGTTCCGCGCCGACGCGCATTGCGAGATCGGCATCGAGTCGCTGCTGGGCGAGCAGTTCGTGCAGTGCACGCCGACCCAGCCGGTCCCGTCAGGGGCAGCGCCGGCGCAGCCGCTGGCATCGATCGCGTCGGGACCCGACAAGGGCCAGCATCTGCTGCCGGTGCAGAACACCACAACCCCGGTCGGGCTCGACCAGCTCGCCGACATCACGCGCCTTCCCCAGCAGCAGCGCCTTCAGCTCGTGATCTCCGGCCTCGGGGCGGGGCTCGCCGGCAACGGCGAGGAACTCAACGCGGCGCTGCTGCGCGCCGACCCGGCGCTCGCCCAGACCGACCAGGTGATCGCGACGCTCGCCGGCCAGAACCACACGCTCGCCCGGCTGACCGACGAGTCAGACCGGATCCTTGCGCCGCTCGCCGCCCAGCGTGCGCACGTTGGCGGCTTCATCCAGCACGTCGGAACGGTCGCCACCGCGGCCGCCCAGCAGGGCTCAGCGATCGAGCAGAACCTCGAGGCGTTCCCGCCGTTCCTGCGCCAGCTCAAGCCCGCCGCGCAGCGCCTGAACAGGCTCGCGCGCCAGGTCACCGCGACGCTCGCGCCGCTGGAGGCACAAGCGCCTGCCGTCAATGCCGCGGTGCAGCGGCTCGGACCGCTGGCAACGAGCGGCACGCCCGCGGTGAAGACGCTCGGCAACGTAGCCCAGCGCGGCGAGGTCGCGTTCCCGAGGATCAACCAGGTCGCCGGCCAGCTGCTCGACCTCGCGACGCCGTTGCAACCACTGGCCTCGAACCTCGCGCGGCTGTCGAGCAGCTTCGACAACGCGGGCGGCATCGAGGACGTGATGCGGTTCATCTACTACTACACGGGCACGGTCAACGGCGAGGACGCGCTCGGGCACTACGTTCGCTCGAGCTTTGAGGTCGGCGCCTGCTCGGCGAGGTCCAGCTCGAAGGTCGGCGGCTGCGGCTCGACGTTTGCGACGACGACGATCGCCAAGGCGGCGGCCTCGAGCCCGAAGCGGCAGCGCGGCGGGCTCACGTTCCCGCCTGCCGGCAGGGCGCTCCTCGACTACCTGCTGCGTCCATGAAGACCCGCCGCGCATCAGATTCGCCGTTCCGCAACCCGATCGTGGTCGGCGCGGTGACGCTCCTGGTCGCGGTGATCGCGGTGGTGCTGGCCTACAACGCCAACACCGGGCTGCCGTTCGTCCCGACCTATGACCTGAACGTCCAGCTCCCCGACGCGGCCGGACTGAACGCCTCGGACTCGGTGCTCGTCGGCGGCACGCGCGTCGGCTACATCGGCGCGATCACCGCGACGACGCTCCCCGGCGGTGATGTCGGCGCCGTGCTGCACCTCAAGCTCAACAAGTCGATCGAGCCGCTGCCGGCGGACTCGACCGATCTCGTGCGCCCGGTGTCACCGCTGGGGCTGAAGTACCTCGAGATCGATCGCGGGCACTCGTCTCAGATGCTCGCGCCGGACGCGACGATCCTGGTCTCGCACACCCGGCTGCCGGTCGAGATCGATGACGTCCTGAAGATGTTCAACCGGCCGACGCGCGCCGCCTCGACTGACAACCTCGACGCGTTCGGAGATGCGTTCGCCGGTCGAGGCTCCGACCTCAACGACACGTTCAGCAAGCTGCAGCCGCTCGTCTCAGACCTGCTCGCGGTGACTCGGAACATCAATGACCCGCGCACCGATTGGGCGAAGCTGTTCCCGAGCCTCGAGCAGGCGGCGCACGAGGACGCGCCCGTCGCGGCCCAGCAGGCCGGGCTGTTTACGGGGCTCGATCAGACGTTCACGCCGCTGTCGGCGGCGACGCCGGCGCTGCAGGCGGCGATTGTCGGCGGTCCGCCGGCGCTGCGAACGGCGACGCGCGAGCTGCCCGCGCAGGCGCGGTTCATCGACGACAGCACCGAGCTGTTCCGCCGGTTTGAGCCGGCGTTCGAGAACCTCGCCGGCGCCTCGCAGCAGCTGGCGCCTGCGGAAGCGGCCGGGATCCCGGCATTGCAGCGCGCGCCGGCGCTCAACGGCCGGCTCGTGGCGACGCTCACCGATCTCGAGCGCTTCGCCGAGGACCCGCACACGCTGCCCGGGCTGGTGCTGCTGACCGACACTGCGCAGTTGCTGCAGCCGACGATCGCGTTCGCGACGCCGGCGCAGACGAGCTGCAACTACCTGGCGCTGCTGTTCCGCAATCTCGAGAGCGCGCTGTCGGAGTCCGATGTCGTCGGCAGCTTCCTGCGCATTGGGATCCTCGCGCTGCCGCAACTGCCCAACAGCGAAGCCGGGCCGTCGTCGGCGCCCGCGAATGGGCCTCCCGCGCCCGCTGGCGCGCCGCTGACGATCAAGACGCTCGAGGACGACAGCTTCCTGCACGCCAACCCGTACCCGAACACCGACGCGCCCGGGCAGACGCCCGAGTGCGAAGGTGGCAACGAGAGCTACATCAGGGGCCGCCAGGTGATCGGCAACGACCCCGGCAACCAGGGGCTCGTGACCGAGCGGACCAAGCGGGTGCTGCCGTGAGGTGGGCCGAGCGCGGCATCGGACCGGTCAAGGCCAGCCTGCTGGCGATCGCGCTGCTCGCCGTCGCCACCTACTTCGTGTTCACCAAGCAGCTCCCGTTCGCCCACCACTACACCGTGACCGCGGTGATGCGCAATTCGAACCTGCTCGTGCAGGGCTCGCCCGTCAGGGTCGGCGGCGTCGATGTCGGCAAGGTCACCGCCGTCGGCCGCTACGGCGACACCGACCTGGCGAAGGTCACGATGCAGCTCGACAACGGCCACCAGCCGCTGCACGCCGACGCGACGCTGCGGGTGCGCCCACGCTTGTTCCTCGAGGGCAACTTCTACGTCGACCTGACGACCGGCACCCCGAGCTCGCCGGTGATGCACAGCGGCGCCACGATTCCGGTCAACCACACGTTCGACCCGGTCCAGATCGACCAGCTGTTCGACGTGTTCCCGGGGGACATCCGCGCACGCCTACAGCGAACGCTGGTCGGCTTCGGGCAGGCGCTCGACGCCCCGCCGAGTGCCGCGGACAACGCGCGACAGGACCCGGCGGTACGCGGCCTGACCGGCGGGGAGGCGCTGAACAAGGCACTCGCGACGAGTCCGCGTGCGCTGCGCGACTCGGCGATCGTGTCCGACGCGCTCACCGGCCCCAACGGCCGTGCGCTGTCGCGCACGATCGCCGGCCTGGCCCGCGCGACCGACGGCCTCGCGCGCTCCGGCAGCCAGCTGACCGCGCTCGTCTCGGAGTTCGATCAGACGATGCGCGCGACCGCCGCCCAGCAGCAGGGTCTGCGCCGGACCGTCGCGCTGCTCGGCCCGACGGCCGCGAACGCCGATACGGCGTTTGACGCGCTGGACCAAGGCCTGCCCGCGACCGAGCGGTTCGCGCGCGCGATCGCGACCGGCATTCCCGAGCTGCCCGCGACGATCACGGCTGCCGACCCGTGGCTCGCTCAGGCCAAGCCGCTGCTGTCGGGATCCGAGCTCGGCGGCCTGCTGCGCGAGCTTGTGCCGGCGACCGGCCAGCTCGCGCAGCTGACGCACGCCTCGCGGCAGTTCCTCCCGCAGATCGACGCGTTCGATCGCTGCATCAGCGACGTGTTCCTGCCGACGGGCAACATCGCGGTCAGCGACGGGGCGCTGTCGACCGGCGTTGCCAACTACCAGGAGTTCTGGTACGCGATCGCCGGCCAGGCGGCTGAAGGCCAGGGTGCCGACGGCAACGGCAATTTCCTGCGGATTGGGGCCGCCGGCGGCCCGTTCACGATCGAGACCGGCCAGACGAACTTCTACGGGCGGCTCGGCACAAAGTTCGCTCAGGCCGACCTGCCGCCGCTGCGCACGCGTCCGTCGTATCCCAACAGCGTGCCGGTGCTGCAGCGCAGCGTGCCCTGCTACACGCAGCCGGTCCCGAACGTCAACGGGCCGGCGTCGATTGGCCCAGCCGACGGCTCGCGCCCGAACGCGCCGCCGCCGGCGCTGCCCAACGACCCGACGGGGAAGATCGGATGAAGCGGACGGTCAGAGAGCTCCGCGGCCAGCTTCGCACGATCGCGCTGCTGATCGGGCTCGCGGTCTCGGGCTTGGCGGTCGGCGCCTACCTGGTGGTCCACCAGCGGATCGTCTGGCCGAGCTGGTTCCCCGTCGTCGGCCACCACGAGTTCGTGCTCAATGCGCATGTCTCGAGCGTCGCCGGCGTGCTGCCCGGTCAGGGACAGGCGGTGACGATCTCGGGCGTCGACGTGGGCCAGATCGACGGCGTGTCGCTGGAGGGCGGCTCGCCGGTCCTGCGGATGGAGATCGACCCGAAATACTCGTCCAGGATCTACTCCAACGCGACCGTGCTGCTGCGACCAAAGACGGGGCTCAACGACATGGTCGCCGAGCTAGACCCCGGAAGCTCGCGCACGGGTGCACGGCTGCAAGACGGCGCGATGCTCGGGGCTGGGCAGACGCTGCCGACCGTAAGCCTCGATGAGGTGCTCGCGCAGCTCGACTCAGACACGCGCGACGAGCTCCAGCTGCTGGTGTCAAACGCGGGCCAGGCGCTCGCGGGTGACGGCGGGAGCGAGCTCGGCGACGTCTTCCGGCGCCTAGACCCGCTGTCGCGCGACGTCGACAAGGCGAGCCGGCTGGTCGCCCAGCGCAGCGTCGAGCTGCGGAGGCTGATCGGCAACGTGTCCAAGCTCGCGACCGAGCTCGGAAGCCGGCAGTCGCAGCTGACCGAGTTCGTGTCGGGCAACGAGGGTGTGTTCCGGGCGCTCGCCCACCAGGATCAGAACCTGCAGCGGACAATCGCGCTGTTGCCGCCGGCGCTCGGGGCCACGAACGCCGCGCTGACTCAGGCAGGCACGCTGGGACACACGCTGCAGTCGGCGCTCGGACAGCTCGAGCCGGCAGCGCGGGCGCTGAAGCCGGCGCTGAAGGACCTGCGGCCGTTCTTCTCCCAGACGACCCCGGTGCTCCGCGACCAGCTACGGCCGTTCTCGGTCAAGGCTCAGCCGACCGCGAAGCTGCTCGCGCCGGCGACGCGCGATCTCGCGAAGGCGACGCCCGGCCTGCAGACGCTCGCGCAGGAGCTCAACAACATCGTCAACGAGCTCGCCTACAAGCCGCCACACGGGCAGAGCTACCTGTTCTACCTGCCCTGGGCCAGCCACAACACCAATTCAGTGCTCTCCAGCCAGGACTCGATCGGGCCCGTGCGCCGCAGCCTGATCCTGTTCTCGTGCGGCTCTCTGCAGCTGCTCCAGGACCTCGCCAAGCCGACGCACAACCCGACGCTCGCGACGCTGGTCCAGCTGCTGACGACGCCCGACCTCAACTCGCACTGCACGTCGAACGGGACCGCGAAGTGATCAAGACACCGCCCAGCCCGGCCCGGATCGCCGCACTCGTGCTGTTCGTCCTTTCGTGCCTGCTCGTGCTCGCCTACCTGTGGATCAACTTCGGCGGCTCGGTGCCGCTGGCGCCCAAGGGCTACCGCGTGCAGGTCGCGTTCCCGCAGGCCAACGAGCTGGCGACCGGGGCCGACGTCCGCATCGCCGGCGTCAATGTCGGCAAGGTCGTGTTGCTCGGCGTCGACCGCTCCGACAACCGCACGCTCGCGACGCTCGAGATCGACAGCCAGTACGCCCCGATCCCGAGCGACACCGCGGCGACGCTGCGGATCAAGACGCTGCTCGGCGAGACCTACATCGAGCTGAGCACCGGCAACCGGCACGCGACGACGCTCGCCGACGGCGGCCGGCTCCCAGACGCGCAGGTCGCCAAGACCGTCGACCTCGACCAGATCTTGTCGACGTTCGACCCGACGACGCGCGCCGCGTTCCAGACTTGGATGCAGTCTCAGGCGCTCGCGGTCGCCGGGCGTGGGCAGGACATCAACGACGCATTCGGCACGCTGCCGGAGTTCGTCGACTCCGGACAGCGGCTGCTGGCGGCGCTGCGCTCGCAGTCGGCCGCGGTCCGCGGCGCGATCTCAAATACGGGCGAGTTCTTCAACGCGCTCAGCGCCCGCCAAGGCGAGCTGTCCGGGCTGGTCACCGCCGCCAACAATCTGTTCCAGACGACCGCGCAACGCAACCAGGCGCTCGCCGACGTGTTCAAGGCGCTGCCGGAGTTCGAGCGCCAGAGCCGCCTGACGCTGCCGGCGCTGACCCGCTTCGCGCAACAGGCCGATCCGGTCGTGCGCGCCCTCGATCCGGTCGCGTCGCAGCTCACGCAGACGTTCGCGACGACCAAGCGCCTCGCGCCGCAGTTCCGGGCGCTGTTCGAGCGACTCGGCCCGACGGTCACGGCGTCGCAGCGCGGGCTGCCGGCACTCGACCAGATCCTGGGCCAGATCCCGCCGCTGTTGGGCGCGTTTGAGCCGTTCCTCGAAAACGCCAACCCGATGGTGCGCTACATCGGCGACTTCAAGCACGAGATCACCGGGTTCTTCGCCAACGTCACCGCGGCCTCGCAAGCTCACGACGTGCAGCTTCCCAACACGCCGAACGAGGTCCACTACCTACGCACCTCGCAGACGCTGACGCCAGAAGCACTCGCGTTCTTCAGTCGCGCGCTGGGGATCAACCGCGACGACGCGTATCGGGCGCCAGGAGCGTTTTCAAAGCTCTCCAGCGGCCTGCCGGTGCTCAACACCTCCGAGTGCTCCAACGGCAACCCGGGGCCGCCGGCGAGCGCGATCCCTTCGACGTTGGCGCCGCTCGTGCAGCAGTACGCGTTCCGCACGACGGGCCGTGACATCGCCGCGCCGCCGTGTGTCGCCCAAGCCCCGATTCCAGGCTTTTCGACGCTGTTCCCGCAGCTGCGAGCGGACCCGCCGCCGACCCTCGCGAAGGGCTGAACAGAACTACTTGACATTTGAGAACAGTTGCGTGTATGTTCGCCACCGCCCGCAACTGTGCACGTGTCGCTGTCGACATGGGACGTTGAGAAACACGCATGTGTTTCGCGCACAAAACGCCAGAGGGGCAAAGGAGAGAGTGGAATCTATGAGTGCCAAGCGATCGGTGGCTCACCCTTGCCGTGTCCAGCTGCGACGCCTGACGTCCGCGACGCGACGAACCTCGTCACAGCTCTCGCGTCCGCGCGCGACCCTGGTCGCGCTCGCGGCCATGTGTGTCGTCGCATTCGTCGCCTTGCCGGCGGCGGCGCTTGCGCTGCCGGACGGCCGCGCGTACGAGCAGGTCACCCCGCTTGACAAGAACGGCATCGACACCGGCGCCGGGATTCCCTCGATCAACGGCAACGCGGTCAACTGGGAGGCCATCGGCGGCTGCTGCGGCGCGACCTCGTCGGCGGTGACGCTGTACCAGTCGCAGCGGACCGCGAACGGTTGGCAGACCAACTCCCTGACGCCCAAGCCGCCGAACGGCGGATTGGTCGGTCTGTTCGCCGAGCAGGCGCCGCTGTGGTGGAGCTCCGATCTCGGCAAGACGATCTACACGACACCTGCTTCGTACGCAGCCGGCGACCAGCGGCCTCCGGGTCCGGGCGCCACGAACTTCCTCGACCTCTACGAGCAGGACTCGAGCTCGCTGGCGATGACGTGGCTGTCGCAGGGCCCGTTCGCCGGTTCCGGGACCAACCCGGTAACCGCGACGTTCGACGGCGCCTCGCCCGACGGCCAGCACGTCGGCTTCTCCTCGCCCGAGCAGCTCACGTCCGCGGCCACCGGCCTGGCCGATCTCAACACGCCGCCGCAGTTCCTCTACGAGCGCAACGTCGCGGCCGGCACCACGAGCCTGATCAACGTCGCGCAGACCACGCTCACGGGCGCTGTCAGCGGCCCGGTCTCGACCACGATGACGGCCGCCACGGTGGGCACCACCCCGACGACGCTGAACTCCGCTGCCGGCCCGGCTGTCAATGACACGCTCACGGCCGCCGCGACCGGGAACATCGCGACGACGCTGACCGCCTCGGCCACTGGCCAGATCTTCACGAGCCTGACCTCTGGCGCGGGCCCGGCGGTCAACACCACGCTCGACAGCCCGGCTGCGGCGGGCGACACGACGATCAGCGTCGCCGACGCTTCCAACCTTGCTTCGGGCGAGCAGATCACGATCGACGCCGGCGGGGCGCAGGAGACCGCGACGGTCCAGTCGAGCGACGCGGTGAGCTCAGTGACGCTGACGGCTCCACTGACCAACGCCCATAGCGCGGGCGCGGCCGTCACGCACGCCGCCGACAGCTCGGTCTCCGTCAACGACAGCACGGGCTTCGCTCCCGGGCAGCAGATCAGCGTGGGTGGCGAGGCCGCGACCGTGGCAACGGTTCCCAACGGCACGACGATCAACCTCACCGCGCCGCTGGCCAGCCCCCATGGGCAGTTCGAGGGGGTCTCCTACGGCGGCGACACATCGATCAAGGTCGCGAGCACTACCGGCTTCGTCGCCGGGCAGACGATCACGATCGACGGGGAAGGCGCGACCATCGCATCGGTTCCCGACGCGACAACGATTGACCTGAACTCCGGCCTGGGCAGCAACCACGCAAGTGGCACAGCCGTTGACTACCCCGGCGACACGCAGATCACCGTCAACGACACGAGCAATCTCGTCCAGGGCGAGACGCTCACGATCGGAACCGGCGGCGCTCAGGAGACCGACACGATTGCGTCCGTGCTGGACGCGACCGATCTGCTGCTGAGCGCGCCGCTGGCGAACAACCATCCCTCAGGAGCTCCGGTCACCTACCCGGGCGACAGCACGATTGCGGTTGCTGACTCGTCGCCCTACTCGGCCGGCCAGACGATCACGATCGACGCGGGTACCGCGACCGAGGAGACCGACACGATCGCGTCGGTGCCCGACGGCACCCACATCACCCTGACTGCGACCGTGACCCATCCACACGCCGCGGGGGCGCCCGTCGTCCACGCCGCGCCCGACAGCACGATCGCGGTCGCGAGCAGCAACGGCTTCAACCCGGGTGAGACGATCACGGTCGGCGGAGCGGGATCTGAGACGGCGACGGTCGCCTCCGTCCCCGACGGGACGCACATCACGCTGACCGCGCCGCTCACCAACAACCACGCCTCCGGCGACCCCGTGTCGCGCGGCGGCAACACGACGATTCCGGTCGCCGACTCTGGCGCCTTCAACCCGGGCTCGAGCGTGAACGTCGGCACCGGCGCCGATCAGGAGAGCGCCACGATCGCCTCGATTCCCGACTCGACGCACATCACGCTCGCCACCGGCCTGGCCAACAGCCACGCCGCGGGGGAGCAGGTTGCCGGATTGGTCAGCCCTGACGGGGCGATCCTCGGCAACGGCAACTTCCTTGCCCAGTCGTTCCTCGCCGCCAACCAGTTCGGCACCACGACGAACTCGATCTCGAGCGACGGCACGAAGGTGTTCTTCGCGTCCCCGCCGTCGTTCGCCGGCGGCTCGGGAAGCGCCGAAGGCGTCGGCTCACCGCACCTGTACATGCGCGATACGAGCGCTAACACGACAACCCCGATCGACGACCCGCGCAGCAGCGGCCAGGCGATCTACGAGGGCGCCGCGCAGGACGGCTCGAAGGTGTTCTTCACGAGCAACGAGGGCCTCGGCGGCAACGCCAACACCGACAACGAGGCCTACGAGTTCATCACGAGCACGAAGACCGTGGTCCCGCTGTCGGCCGGAAACGGCGGCGGCGCGGACGGCAACGTGATCGGCATCTCGGCGATCTCAAACGACGGCTCTCACGTGTTCTTCGCCGCCAACGGAGTGCTCGCGGCCAACCAGAACTCCCAGGGCCAGTCGGCCACGCAGGACGCGCCGAACTTCTACGACTACAACACCAACAGCAACCAGACCACGTTCATCGCGACGCTCGACGAAGGCGACGTCTCGAGCTGCGCGCTGCCGTGCGGCGCAGGCGCTCAGCCCGCGGGACTGGCCGGCGAGCCAGACATCAGCCGCCCAGCGATCCCGACGCCGGATGGCTCGGTGCTCGTGTTTGACTCGAGCGGCAACCTGACCGGGCAGAACGCCTCGGGTCCGTCGACGACGCTCGCGTCCGACGCCAACCCCGGCGACAACTCGATCACCGTCGCCAGCGCGACCGGGCTGGTCGTGGCGCACGCGATCGTGATTCCGGGAGCTGGCGGCTCTGACACCGACGCGGTCCAGTCGATTTCGGGCAGCACGGTCACACTCAGCCGGCCGCTTCAGTTCGGCCACTCCGCGGGTGACCAGGTGGTGCAGCTTGCAGCGCCTGAGATGTACCGCTACAGCACGTCTGGCGGCTCGATCACTTGCGTCTCGTGCACGCCCGCGGGCGTGACCGCGACCGGGCCCGCTTCGTTCGGCGCGGCCGGCGGCGGCAGCTACGAGCCGCCGGGCACGGGCGTCTCGATGAGCTCGGACGGCTCGAAGATCTTCTTCGACTCGCCCGACCCGCTGGCCGCCGGGGACACGAACACCGGGGCCTTCTCCAACGGCCTGTTCGGCGGGCTCACGCTGAGCGAGGACGTGTACGAGTGGGAGAACGGTCACGTCTCGCTGATCTCCGACGGCCGCTCGGCGACCGGAGCGGTGCTCGGCGGCACGACCCCGAGCGGTAACGACGTGATCATCACGACGCTCTCGACGCTCGTGGGTCAGGACACCGACGGCTTCGACGACATCTACGACGCACGCGTCGGCGGTGGCTTCCCGGCTCCGGCCGGATCCGGCGGCAGCACCTGCCAGACGGCGGAAGGCTGCCGGACGGCGATCAGCCCGACCGTGTTCTTCCCGGTGCCGGCGAGCACGACGCTGATCGCACCGCAGACCGGGGTGCCGCAGTTCAGCGTCAACGCGGTCTCGGCCAAGCAGCGCCAGACGTTCGCCAAGACCGGCAAGCTGACGATCACCGTCCACACCAACTCGCCCGGCAAGGTCGGCGCCGCCGACTACGCCAAGCTCGACGGCGGGCTGCTGCGGATGGACTCGGCGGCCGCCAACATCACGGGCGCCAAGGGAGGCACGGCGAAGCTCGTCTTGAGCCTCAACGCCGCCGGCAAGAAGGCGCTTGCCAAGAACCACAAGCTCCCGATCCGTATCGAGGTCACCTTCTCGCGGAGCGGTGAGGTCAACGTCGCCACGATGACGCTGACCAAGAAGACCCAGCACCGCACCAAACACCGGATAAAGCAACACAGACACCGGGTTGCGGCCAAACTCGCCACAGCCACTTGGGAGCGTGCGCGATGACGTGCAAACGAGCCATGATCAGCATCCATTCGCTAATCACCCGCTGTAAGCCGCTCGCGCTCACCGGAGCCGTGGTCGCAGCCGTCGCCGTGGTCCCGGCAACCGCCGGCGCCCAGACGTTCGGCATTACTCCGAACTCGTTGACGACGAGCGTCTCGTCCAACCAGGCCGGCGCCCACGCCGATCTGACGACGGGCTTCATGCTCAACACCGACGAGCTCGGCAACCCGGTCGACCAGCTCAAGGACGTGACGGTCAACCTTCCGTCCGGAATCGTCGGGAACCCGCAGGCGGTGCCCCAGTGCACCGACCGGGAGTTCCAGAACTTCGACTGCCCGAACGACGCGCAGGTCGGAATTCTGAACACCTCGATCGTGGTCACGCCGGCGGTCAGTACGACACTGCTGAGCGTCGGCCCAACGACCACGCTCCAGTCGACGCTGACTCCATGCACCTTCTGCCTCAACGAGGACATCACGGTCGACAGCACCGCCGGAATCGACTCCGGCGACTACCTCACAGTCGGCAGCGGCGCGACCGCCGAGCAGGTCGTGGTCGCGAGCGTCGTCGACGCCACGACGCTGAACCTGTCGATCAGCGGCTCTGAGATCAGCAACACGCACAATCCGGGAGAGACCGTCGCCAGCGACACGATCCAGGTCGACAGCACGAGTGGGTTCAACGCGACCCCCGAGGGCGACGACAACCTGGTGACGATCGGCACCGGCGCCAACGCCGAGCAGGCGCGTCTTGAGTTCGCGCCCAGCGACGCACACCACCTGATCCTGTTCACGCCGCTGACCAACCCGCACTCGGCGGGCGAGCCCGTCGTCCACCAGGCCTCGATGGCCTCGGTGCCGATCGCGGTGTTCAACATGCAGCCCGATCCCGGGCATGTCGCGACGCTCGACGGCTCGCTGCTGATCGCCAAGATCAACATCGACATCGACGTGCGCAACGACGGCAGCTACGGGCTGACGGCCAACATCCACGACATCTCGTCGCTGCTGACGCTCGGCGGCGCCAGCCTGACGCTGTGGGGCGTGCCCGGAGATCCGAGCCACGACGGAGCGCGATGCGGTGAGCTCGGCTTCAGCTGCGGTCCGTCAAATGCACCGCAAGCCGCGTTCATGACCAACCCGACGAACTGCGGCGGTGGCCCGCTGACCACGACGGCCTCGGTCGACTCGTGGCAGAACCCCGACCAGCCCTCGACCGCGAGCGCGACGCAGACTGCGCCGACCGGCTGTGACCAGCTGAGCTTCGCACCCGGGCTGAAGGTGTCGCCCGACACCACGCAGGCCGACACACCCGCCGGGTACGACGTCGACCTGACCGTCCCTCAGAATCAGGACCCGTTCGGCCTCGCGACTCCCGACGTGCAGAACGTCTCGGTTTCGCTGCCGTCGGGCACCGCGCTGAGCGCCGCCGTCGCCAACGGCCTGCAGGGCTGCTCCGACGCACAGTTCGCGGCGTCGAGCTGTCCTGACGCCTCGAAGGTCGGCACGGTGTCGATCAAGACGCCGGTGCTGCCCGATCAGCTCACCGGATCGGTGTGGATCGGCTCGCCGACCGCGTCGCAGACGTTCCGGATGTTCCTGATCGCCACCGCCGACAACGTGACGATCAGGCTCACCGGCCTGATCAACCCGAACTCGAGCACCGGCCAGCTGACAACGGTGTTCTCCAACAACCCGCAGCTGCCGTTCTCAGAGCTCAACCTGAGCCTGTTCGGCGGCCCGCTGGCGCCGCTCGCCAACCCGCAGACATGCGGTACGGCGACAACGACGTCCAGCATCACGCCCTACGGTGCAGCAGCCGCGACGCCGTCCTCCTCGTTCGACGTCACCGGCTGCCCGAGTGGCGCGTTCGCGCCGACGTTCACGGCAGGGACCACCAACCCGACGGCGGGCGCGTTCTCGCCATTCAGCCTGACGTTCTCGCGCCAGGACGGCCAGTCGGACCTGTCGAGCATCACTGCGACGCTGCCGCCCGGACTGTTCGCGAAGATCAAGGGCGTGCCGCTGTGCGCCAACGCGCAGGCGAGCGCCGGTACGTGTAGCTCCGCCTCGCAGGTCGGCACCGCGACGGTCGGCTCGGGCTCGGGCTCGCACCCGCTGTTCCTGTCGGGCCCGGTGTACCTGACCGGCCCCTACAACGGCGGCGCGTACGGACTGGCGACGGTCGTGCCGGCGATCGCCGGGCCGTACAACCTGGGCACGGTGGTCGTGCGCCAGTCGCTGCGGATCGACCCCAACGATGCGCACGTGACAGCCGTCTCGGATCCGTTCCCGACGATCCTCGACGGCGTGCCGCTGCGGATCAAGACGATCAACCTGAACCTCGACCGGCCGGGCTTCATCATCAATCCGACGTCCTGCGCCCCGTCGCAGATCGCCGGGACGATCAGCTCGGTCGGCGGAGCCGCGGCTCCGGTCTCGTCGAGGTTCCAGGTCGCCGGCTGCTCGTCACTGTCGTTCGTCCCAACGCTCGGGATCAACCTCTCGGGCAAGGGCGCGACGACGAGCGGCAAGCACCCGACGCTGGTAGCGACGCTGAAGGCACCGTCGCAGGAGGCCAACCTCGAGTCCGCGAAGGTGACGCTGCCGCTGAGCCTCGCGCTTGACCCGAAGAACAGTCAGGTCGTGTGTTCGGTCGCGGCAGCCGCGGCGCTCAACTGCCCGGCCAAGACGATCGTCGGTAAGGCAAGCGCGGTGTCGCCGTTGCTGCCTGACCCGCTCAACGGCAACGTCTACCTGGTCCAGGGGATCCGGACGAACTCCAAGGGCCAGCAGATCAAGACGCTGCCGTCGCTGCTGATCCCGCTGTCGGGCGACGTCGCGCTCACCCTCCACGCCAAGACTTCGGTCGACGGCGCCGGACGGTTGATCTCGACGTTCTCGGGAATCCCCGACGCCGCCGTGTCGAACTTCAAGTTGACGATCAACGGCGGAAGCAAGGGCATCCTGGTGATCACCGGCTCCGGCAGGAGCATCTGCAAGTCGGCTCAGACCGGAAGCGGACTGCTCGGCGCCCACTCGGGCGAGGACGAGAGCCTGACGATCCCGTTCGGTACTCCGTGCAACTCCAAGGCCAAGAAGACGCACGGGCACAAACAGAACAAGCGCAAGCACGCGCAGAAGAAGTTGGGGCGCAGGTAGCGATGCGCCGACTGGCGCCGGCGGCCGTCGCGATCCTCTGCGCGGCGGCCGCCGGCAGCCTGTCTCCGGCGACGGCGGCCGCGTCGTCGCCGCTGCAGTGGTCGGCGCCGGTGCTGGTCGACAACCAGGCACCGTTCTCGCTCACGACCGAGCTTCGCGGCGTCTCTTGCCCGAACACCTCGCTGTGCGTCGGGGTCGGTCCCAGCGGCAGCATCGTCACGTCGCTCGATCCGACCGACGAAGCGACCGCCACCTGGACCGTGGCGGGCGTGGACGGCCAGAACACGATCCAGGCGATCTCGTGCCTGGACTTTCCGTCGCTGTGTGTGGCGGTCGATCGGATGGGCAACGTCGTCGTCTCGACTGACCCGCAGGACGGCGCGGCCGCCCACTGGACGGTCACCAACGTCGACACCGTCTTCAACCAATCGACGGGCAGCAACGCCGCGCTGCTCAGCGTCTCATGTGTGTCGGGCCCGCTGCTGTGCGTCGCGGTCGACGACAACGGCGACGTCGTCACCTCGACTAACCCGGACGCGGGAGCATCAGCGACGTGGAAGCTCGCGGCGATCGACACCGCCGGCGCCGTGAACTCTCTGACCGGCGTCTCATGTGTCACGTCCACGTTCTGCATCGCGGTCGACAGCAGCGGCAACGTCCTCGGTTCGGGCAACGCGGCGAACGGCACATCCGGCACGTGGTCGACTGTCAACGTCGACAGCAACGGCTTCAAAGGCGTGTCGTGCGGATCGGCGCTCGCCTGCGTCGCGGTCGACACCGCCGGCAACGCGCTCATGTCGACCACTGGCGGCCTGACCTGGACCCCGGTGAACATCGACGGCACCACCCAGCTCGGGGCGGTTTCCTGCGACACCTCCGACGATCTGTGCGTCGCCGTCGACTTCAAGGGCAACGCGCTCACGACCGTGGATCCAGAGGACGGCGCAAGCGCCACCTGGGTGAAGAAGAGCATCGACAGGCCGGGCTTCTTCGGGATCCCGTTCCCGGTGGCCGTCTCGTGTCTGTCGACCTCGTTGTGCGTCGCCACTGACAACGGCGGCAGAGCCATCACCACGACCGATCCGGCCGATGGCACGATGGCGACCTGGACGACGAAGGCCGTCAACGGCACAAACGGGATCGACGACGCGTCGTGCCCGTCGGTGTCGCTGTGCTTGGCCGTCGACCGGGAGGGCAACGTCCTGACCACCACTGACCCCGCCGACGGCGCCGGCGCCACCTGGGCCCGCAATGCAGTCGAACCGAAGACCAGCCTCAGCGGCGTGGCGTGCCTGTCGGTGTCGCTGTGCGTCGCGGTCGACAACAGCGGCAACACACTGACAAGCGCCGATCCGGCTGACGGTGCCTCGGCCACGTGGGCGATCGACAACATCGACGGCTCGAGCATCATCGACGACATGTCGTGTCCGTCGACGTCGCTGTGCGTCGCGGCCGACGACGACGGCAACGTGTTCGTCTCCACCGATCCGGCCGATGGCGCCGCCGCGACCTGGGCGACGGCCAACGTCGACTCGATCAACACGATCAACGGCGTCTCGTGCCCGTCGGCGTCGCTGTGCGTCGCCGTCGACAACGCCGGCAACGTGCTGGAGTCAAGCGATCCGGCCGACGGCGCGAGCGCGACGTGGACGGTCACCGACGCCGACTTCGCCAACGACGTGCTCGCGGTCTCGTGTGCGTCGGAGTCGCTGTGTGTCGCGGTCGACGACGAGGGCCAGGCGCTGAGCTCGGTCGACGCCGCGGACGGCGCCGCCGCGGTGTGGACGATCGTCACGGCCGACGCCGCCAACACGATCAATGCGCTCAACGCCGTCTCGTGCCCGTCGGCGTCGCTGTGCATGGCTGTTGACGAAAACGGCAACGCCGTCTCGTCGACCGATCCCGCCGACGGGGCATCCGCGGTTTGGACGCATGGCAACGTCGACCCGGGCGACGACCTGAGCGCCGTCAGCTGCCCGACCTCGACGCTGTGCGTCGCCGGCGACAAGTCGGGCAACACGCTCTCGGGCGCGGGTCACTCGCTCGACGTCGCGACCGACGGCAGCGGATCGGGCACCGTGACCAGCGACGTCGGCTCGATCTCGTGCCCGCACCGGTGCGCGACCGTGGAGCCATCGGGCGCGACGGTCGTCCTCACCGCGAGCGCGCCAAGCGGCTCGGTGTTCACCGGCTGGAGCGGCGGCGGCTGTCCGAGCGGCACGATGCCGACTTGCACGGTGACGATGGACTCCGACAAGAGCGTGACCGCGACGTTCGGCCCGGCGCCTGCGCCGCTGCTGACCGCGGCGGCGGCGGGCACCGGCTCGGGCACGATCTCCAGCGACGACGCGTCGATCTCGTGTCCCGGGAGCTGCTCGCACGGCTTCCCGGCCGGCACCACCGTCACGCTCACCGCCACGCCAGACACCGGCTCGAGCTTCACCGGCTGGAGCGGCGGCGGGTGTTCCGGGAGCGCCACATGCGCGGTGCAGATGAACGGCGATCAGAGCGTGACCGCGACTTTCACCGCCAACCCGGCGCAGCCTCAGTCCCCGCCCCCGAGCGACGGCGGCGGTCCCCCGGCTTCAACCTCCGGCACCGGCTCGCCGCCGATCGGCGGCGGGACACCGACCGGGACGGGCCCGACCTCGACGCCGACGCCGACTCCGACGTGCACGCTGACCCCCGAGAGCGCGCGCGTCTCGGCGCACGCGCGGATCGAGCGCACGCGCCACGGCAAGCGGAAGATGGTCGCCCCGAAGCGGACGCTGACGCTGAAGGCGCGCTGCGACCAGGCCGCCCAGCTGCGGCTCGCCGTCACCATCGTCTCGGTGTCCGGGCCCAGGCACGCCAAGCACCACCGGGTCCACACGTTCCATATCGCCGTGACAAGCGGTCACGCGCGCGCGGGCGTCCCGGTCACAATCACGGTCAAGCTGCCGGCTGCGGCGCTCGGCGACGGTGCCCGTGACGCGGTCGCGGCGACGATGACGGCGGCGAACGCCAACGGTTCGAGCACCGCCACGACGAAGATTTCGCACTTGATCCTCGTCTGATAGAGACAATGTCGGCTTGCCCGGCAATGAAGCGATGTCCCTGGCCGACGAAGCCCGGACCCTCCGGGAGCGCGTCGCGGCGCGGCTCGCCGAGCTCGAGCCGCTTGTGCGCGAGTACGAGGAACTACAGCGGCTCGCTGCAGAGATGGGGATCACCGCCGCCGCTGTTGCGACCGGCGCGGACGCGGACGAGCACCAGCCGGAGCCCGCTGGCGACGAGCCGGTAACGCAGGCCGGGGTCCAGGCGCCGCGGCGCCGGCCGGGACGCAGCCGCCGCAATCGGGCGTCGGTGGCCGCCGAGCGTGATGCGCGCGTGCTCGAGGCGATCCGGGCGAACCCCGGCGCGACCGTCGCCGAGATCGCCGCGGCGGTCGGCCTCGAGACGACCGCGCTCTACCGGACCGTCCGCGACCTTGCGAGCGCCGGCGCGGTGATCAAGCGTGGGCGCGGGCTGTTCCCCGCAGACTGACTCAGAGGTCGTCCCGCAACCGTTCGGCCTCGCTGGCCGCGAGCGCCGGTGCATGCCCAAGGTAGGGGACGAGCAGGCAGTAGACGAGGTCGGGGAGCAGCTCTGCAAGCCGCTCGGTTTGCCCATCGAGGATCTGGGAGTAGAGCGCTTCGTAGAGGCCGCCGATCACTCCCTGGGCAAGCAGCTGCTGGGACTCCATCTGCCCGGGGAGCGCGGCTCGCCCCGGTTCGAAGAAGACTGCGAAGCGTCGCAGCGCGGCGTCCCGGCACGCCAGCGCCTGCGGGCCGGCCGACAGCACCTCGACCATTGTCAGCCGGGCGAGGTTAGGGTCGGCTGCGCACAGCTGCACGAGCGCGCGCACCGCCGCGCTGATCCGGGCGGGCCATGAGCGGTCGCCTGAGTAGTAGGCGGCACTGACCCGGTCCAGCAGCCGGTGCACGACCACATCGTAGGTCGCGAGGAAGCACTGCTCCTTGTCGGAGAACAGGTCGTAGAACGTGTGCCGCGAGACGCCCGCGTGGTCGGTGATGTCGCGGACCGTGACCTCGGCGTATCCCTTGGCGGCGCAGACGGAGGCGAGCGCCTCGAAGATCCGCCCACGCTGGTTCTCGACTACGACCGACCGCGGCAGTCCATGGCGCCCTCGGGGTAGCTGCTTGGATCGCCCCGGTGGCTGGTCACGCCCGATCGGCATCGTCGTGTCGGCCGCGGTGGGCCCGATTACCTCGGGCCGGCGCGTTCGGGCACCAATCCCGCCCGCTCGGCGGCTCCAGCCGGACCGTACGGTGCGGCAAGGATCATGTACATGATCGTTGGAAGCAGTCGCTCGAGCTCGCTAGTTCGACCAGCGAGCACCCATGCGTAGATCAGCTGCAGCCCACCGCCTGCGACGGTCCTCAGCAACATCCGCGGTGCGGGATCCGGCGCCATTGCGAGCGCTTCGTCCCCGAGCAGCGACGCCACCGCGGTCAGCGCCTGGTCGCGTTCGGCGACGGCCGCCGGGCCGGCCGCCATCACTTCAATCACGCCCATGTGCGCGTAATCAGGGCGCTGCGCGAAGAACCGCAGCAACGCCGCGACCGCGAAACGGGCTCGTTCCTCCCAATGCTCGCCCGCGGATGCCGCGCCCGCGACGACCGCCAGGAGCTCCTGAGCGTGCTGGCGGTAGGAGGTCATGAAGCAGTCCTCCTTGTCACGGAAGTTCTCATAGAACGTGCGTCGCGACACGCCGGCACGCGCCGAGATGTCCTCGACGGTCATTGCGTGAAAGCCTTTTGCGCGGACTACGGCCGGAACGGCACGGATCAACCGTTGCCGCTGGTTCTCGACGACGGCTCCGCGAGTCAGACGATGCCGACCGCGGGGAAGCTGGCCGCCGTCCGCGCCTAGCGCCCCAGTGGACATTGCCTGCAAACCCTACCGGACAGGCCTATACACACGCTAGTGTTTTTCTGTGAGTACCCCCCACCCGGGTGGCGCGCAGGCCTAGGTATCTTCAGGAAAGATTACGTTTCGTGGCCCGCCGGGGCCGTCGAGGCCCCGATCACAAACACACATTTGTTTACTACGTGTTGAGAACGGCCACGTTTGGGGCCTTGGCGGCTTCCCGCTTCGCGGCTGCGTGCCCGATGTAGGGGAGCATCATCGAGTAGGCGAGATCCTGCTGGAGCTCGTCGGGCAGCTCGGCCGTCCGACCTTGAAGAACACGCGAGTACACGACCTCGTAGATCCCGCCGACGATCGTCTCGGCCGTCAGCGCCGGCGGCCGTGGGCCGTCCTTGAGATCGTCGGCCGCGGCCTGCAGCAGGCTGGCGAGCGCCTTCATCACGGCGTTGCGGCGCTCGACCGCCTGCGGACCGGCGGCGAGCACCTCGACGATGCACATGTCCGCGAACCTCGGCTCTGAGGCGAGAAACGTCAGGAATGCGCCGAGGCAGTCACGCACCTTGCCCGCAAATGTGCCGTTGGCGGCAAACGCCTGCTGGACACGGGTCACAAGCAGCCCGACGACCGCGTCGTAGGCCGCGAGAAACGCCTCTTCCTTGTCGGCGAAGTTGTCGTAGAACGTCCGCCGCGACACTCCGGCGGTCGCGATGATGCCCTCGACGCTCATCGACCCGTATCCCGCCAGGCTCGCGACGTCGGCCACTGCGTCGAGGATCCGCTCGCGCTGGTTTGAGGCGACGAAGCTGCGCGGCAGGCCGTGGCGGCCGGGCGGCAACTGGTGCGGTTGGCGAGCGCGCCGCTTGGCGGTCGGGGTCATCGCAGAAGCAAAAATACATAGCGGCGAGGCTGGCTCCGCCAGGACTCTCATATTCGGATTGCTGGCGCGCGCCGGCTGATCGAACTAGAACATTCGTCCAGGATCGGAAAACCCTCTTGTTCCTGAACTCTGATCAGGGTTAGGATCGGTTGTCGCGCGGGAGCAGCGCCGGACAACCGGGAGAGGGTGGAATGTCCTGTGAATGGGCCTGTTGCACGTGCGCGTCAATCCGGTCGGCGACCCTCCAGCTGGTGGGCGAGCACGGCCTGACTGGAGTCAACCTCGACTTGCTTGCGGAGCACTCGGGGCTCACGCGCGACGAGCTTCGCCAGCACTACGCGTCTGTTGAAGATTGCCTCAACGACACCTACGAAGAGGTTTCGATGGACCTCCTGGCGATGCTTGCCGAGTCGTTCGCGCGCGGCAAAAACTGGTCCGACGGGCTCGTGCGCGGTGGCGCGCGGGTGCTCGCCCGTCTCGCCCACCGGCCGGCCGAGGCTCGGCTGGTGTTCGTCGAGGTGCTGCGGGGGGACCGCGAGCTGCTGTGGCGTCGCGAGTCGATGCGGGCGCTGATGGTGCAGCTGTTGACGTCCGAGCACAGCGCACGAAGCGAGCGCGAGGACCTGCCGCCGATGCAGCACGAGCTGTTGGTCGGCGCGAGCTTCCAGCTGATCTCATCGCGTGTGGCCGAGGGCCAGATCGACGAGCTGCCCGAGCTCGGCCCCGAGCTCGCCGAGCTCGCGGGCATCTTCGAGCCGGTCGCCGCCTAGCGTTCCGGTCCGGGCGTCCCGGCGGGCAGTGCGCGGGTAGTCTGGGCCGATGAGCGCAACCACAGCTACCAGCGAACTTGAGTCATTTAATCCAGCGACCGGCGAGCGCATCGGCGCCGTGCCGGTCACGGCGCCCGATGAGGTCCAGGAGGTCGTCGATGGCGTCGCGAAGGTCCAGCCGTTCTGGGCACAGCTGACGCTTGAGGACCGGGGCCGCTACCTCGAGCGCGCCGCACAGGTGCTGATCGACGAGGGCGACGAGATCCGCGACCTGCTCGTGCGCGAGCAGGGTAAGCCGCGCAACGAGGCGTTCTCGATGGAGATCCTGCCGACGATCGACGCGCTGAGCTGGATCGCCAAGGCGGGCGCTGAGATCCTCGCTGACGAGAAGATCTCGATGCCGCAGCTGTTCCTGAAGACCAAGCGGTCGTCCTACGTGTACGAACCGATCGGCGTCATCGGGGTCATCTCGCCGTGGAACTACCCCTGGAGCATTCCGCTCGGCGAGGTTGCGCTCGCGCTGATGGCGGGCAACGGCGTCGTGCTGAAGCCGGCCTCGCTGACGCCGCTGATCGGCCAGCGGATCCAGCAGGTGTTCGAGCGCGCCGGCGTGCCCGAGGGCCTCGTGCAGGTCGTGCACGGTCCCGGCACGGGCAGCGCGCTGGTCGAATCGAGCGTCGGCAAGGTGTTCTTCACGGGCTCGGTGCAGACGGGCCGCTCGGTCGGCGAGGCGTGCGCCCGGCGGCTAAAGGGCTCGGTACTCGAGCTCGGCGGCAAGGACCCGATGATCGTGCTCGCCGACGCCAACATCGAGCACGCGATCGCCGGTGCGGCATGGGGCGGCTTCGCGAACGCCGGGCAGACGTGTTCGGGGATCGAGCGGGCCTACGTCGTGCGCGAGGTCGCCGACCGCTTCATCGACGGAGTTGTTGCGGCGGCACAGCGGTTGCGGGTCGGCGACCCGATCAGCTGGGACACCGAGATCGGCCCGATGGTCTCGCGCGAGCAGTACGAGATCGTGAGCGAGCTGGTCGACGACGCCGTCGCCGCGGGCGCGACGCTGCGCTGCGGCGGTCCGGCCGAGTCGCCTCCCGGACTCGATGGGGCGTTCTACGCGCCGACCGTGCTGACCGGGGTGACGCACGAGATGCGGATCATGCGTGAGGAGATCTTCGGGCCGGTGCTGCCGATCATCGTCGTCGACTCCGAGGACGAGGCGCTGGCGCTTGCCAACGACTCCGATTTCGGGCTCGGGGCATCCGTCTGGACGACCGATCGCGGCAAGGGCGAGCGTATCGCTCACGAGCTCGAGGCCGGCATGGTGTGGATCAACGACCACATGTTCAGCCACGGCGCCTGCCAGTGCGCGTGGGGAGGCGTCAAGGAATCGGGTCTGGGTCGTACTCACTCGAAGTTCGGGCTGTACGAGTGCGTGAACATCAAGCTGCGCGTGTGGGAGCCCGGAGCGGTTCGCAACGCGTGGTGGCACCCATATGACGAGACGCTCGGGAGTGCCCTTCGGAGCACCGCGACGATCCTCTACGGGCGCCCGTCGATTCGCGCCAAGGCGCTGCGCGACGGCGCCGGCCCGTTGCTCAAGCTCGGCTCGCGGCTCGCGCGCGGGGCGGCCAAGCGCTGACGAGCTCCGGCGGCCCGAGGTGGAGATCCAAGCGGCCGTCACCGAGTCCCAGGGCGCTCCGTTCACGCTCGAGCCGGTCGAGCTGGGTGAGCTGCGCGCCGACGAGGTCCGGGTCCGGGTGGTCGCGAGCGGCATCTGCCACACCGACCTGATCATCCGCGACCAGTGGTATCCGGTGCCGTTGCCCGCCGTGCTCGGGCACGAGGGCGCCGGCGTCATCGAGGCGGTTGGCGTCGCCGTCACGAAGGTGGCGCCCGGCGACCACGTTGCGATGAGCTACGGGTCCTGCGGCGGCTGCGTGAACTGCGCGACCGGCCGTCCCTGGGTGTGCCACGACTTCTGGGGCCGTAACTTCGCGGCCGCGCGCCCGGACGGATCGTCCGCGCTGACCGGGTCCGACGGTCGTGAGATCCACTCGCACTTCTTCGGGCAGTCGAGCTTTGCGACCCACGCGGTCGCGACCGAGCGCAATGTGACGCGGTTGGACCCGGCGGTGCCGCTGGAAGTCGTCGCACCGTTCGGTTGCGGCATCCAGACGGGAGCCGGCGGCGTGCTGAACGCGTTGCGTCCGCCGGCCGGGAGCAGCATCGCTGTGTTCGGGACCGGGACGGTCGGCCTGGCCGCGGTGCTCGGCGCGGTCGTCGCGGGCTGCACGACGATCATCGGCGTCGACGTGCGCCAGGCGCGGCTCGAGCTCGCCCGCGAGCTGGGGGCCACGCACGTCGTCGACGCCGGCGATGCCGATCCGGTCGATGCGATCAAGCAGCTGACCGGCGGCCTCGGCGCCGACTTCAGCATCGACTCGACCGGATCGCCGCAGGTGCTTCAACAGGCGGTGTACTGCACGGGGCCGGGAGGCGTCTGCGGGCTGATCGGCGCGCCGCCGTTCGGGACCGAGGTGTCGCTCGACATGAACGAGGTGCTGGCGCTCGGGCGCACGCTTCGCGGGATCGTCGAGGGCGAGTCGGTGCCCGACGTGTTCGTGCCCACGCTGATCGAGCTGTGGCAGCAGGGCCGGTTCCCGATCGATCGGATCATGACCTACTACGACTTCGACGAGATCGACCGCGCCGCGGCCGACGCGGAGCAGGGCACGGTCGTAAAGCCGGTGCTGCGGATGGGCTCCGCGGGCTAGCTGGGCTGTAAGGATCGGCAGCGGGGCAGCCACTAACGTTAAGGCCGATGCCCGCCCAGGCTTACACCGGCAAGGAGTGCGTGTGCCAGTTCCGCAAGGGGACGTGTGACCAGTCATGCGTCCGCGGCATGCTCGAGACGCCGTTCTACATCGCTTGCCTGCGGCTCACCGGCCGTCGCTGCGTCGTGATCGGTGGCGGCGACGTGGGCGTCGAGAAGGTCGAAGGGCTGTTGGCGTGCGACGCGGATGTGACGCTGGTCGCGCCCGAGGCGCACCCGTCGCTGGTCGAGCTCGCCGATGAGGGATCGATCGTCTGGGAGCAGCGCGAGTACCGGCCCGATGATCTCGACGGCTCGCTGATCGCGATCGCCGCGACCAGCAACACCGACATCAACATTCGCGTGTTCGAAGACGCCGAGCAGCGCTCGATGCTCGTCAACGTCGTCGACGTGCCGCCGCTGTGCAACTTCATCCTGCCGGCGATCGTCCGCACCGGGCCACTCGCGGTTGCGATCTCGACCGCCGGCGCCTCGCCGGCGCTGGCCAAGCGAATGAAGCGCGAGATCGCCGAGCTGTTTGGCGAGCCCTACGCGCTGCTCGCGATCCTGCTCAACGACGCGCGCGGATGGGCCAAGGCGACGCTGCCGACCTACCAGGACCGCAAGGAGTTCTTTGAGTCGATCGTCGGCGGCGAGCCCGACCCGATCGAGCTGCTGCGCAGCGGCGATGCGGAGGGCGTGCGCGATCTGATCGAGGCCGCACAGCGCTCGTACGCGCCGGCTTCGGCGTAGGCGGGCGAGTGAGTGGCGAGCCCGAGCAGCTGACGCATCTAGACGCCGCCGGGCGCGCGCGGATGGTCGACGTCGGTGACAAGCCCTCGACCGAGCGCCGGGCCGTGGCTCGAGCTGTGGTGCGGGTGTCTTTGGAGACTGCGCGATCGGTGGCGGCCGGCGATGCGCCCAAGGGCGACGTGCTCGGTGTCGCCCGGATCGCCGGGATCCAGGCCGCGAAGCGCACGTCGGAGCTGATCCCGCTGTGCCACCCGCTGGCGCTGTCGTTCGTTGGCGTCGACGGGTCAGTCGATCAGTCGGCGGGCGAGATCGTGCTGATCGCCGAGGCGCGGACAACGGGACC